>CAZBKS010000523.1:0-2051 GCA_964492475.1 uncultured Syntrophomonas sp.
TATGGGAAGGCTGTTGTGGATAGCACTGCGTGCTCCAGAATATACCATTGGTGATTATTTTACCTGGTTGCAGGGCGCAAACAGGGGAAGCGGTCCCATGTGGGAATCATCGCTGTCATTTAACGCTATTGAAGAAGTTCCCCAGCTGTTGGTGCCGGTATATTTGTTTTCTGGCAGTAATGATTATAATACCCCGATCGAGCTGCAAAAACAGTATTTGCAGGTGTTGGATGCCCCGCAAGGTAAGGAAATGGTGACCTTCGAGCAGTCCGCGCATACACCTTTTATAAAAGAAGCCAACAAATTTAACAGGGAATTGATGAGAGTAAAAGAGGAAACACTCCATTGACCTAATCCCATAAAGACCCAGGCAGATTAAAGGTGGAGCTGTAGTGTTATATTAAAGAAGTAAATTATTCTTTGTTCAGGGAAGACTGATTAAGAGTGTAAATGTTCAGAAAATCTTTAGTGGTACTGGCCAAATATGTGGAGGAAAGGAGAAGCGTATTTATGCCTGAAGCATCAGTGTGCGAATATAGATAATGATTGACTATATCAAAGTAATACAAGAAGTGAAAAGTTGGGCGCGGGAGGTCGGCAAGAGGCAAAAGGAACACCTGGGTAGAGATATGAATATCTATACCAAGTCAAGCGGCGTGGATCTGGTGACCGACGTTGACCGCTGGTCGGAAGAATACCTTATGAATGCAATACGCGAGAATTATCCCGATCATGCTATCCTATCGGAAGAGTACGGTAAACACGATATGTTATCTGACTATTTATGGGTTATCGACCCATTGGACGGCACCACCAATTACGCCCAGGGATTACCTATCTTTGCGATCTCTATCGCCCTTCAATATCAGTCTGAAACCATGCTTGGGGTGATATTCGTACCGGTTTTAGATCAAATGTTTACGGCGCTAAGGGGGCAGGGTGCTTATCTCAATGGCAAGGCTATCCAGGTTAGCGGTAAGGAGAATTTGCGGCAATGCGTGCTGGCCACTGGTTTTCCTTATGACCGGGCAGAAAATCCCGATAACAACGTCAATTATTTTTCGAGGATTACGCCCCAGGTTAGAGGGATAAGGAGAATGGGATCTGCTGCTTGCGATCTGGCTAATGTATCTGCCGGATTGCTGGACGGGTACTGGGAGCTGAACCTGAGTCCCTGGGATGTAGCAGCAGGAATATTGATCCTGGAGGAAGCAGGCGGAAAAGTGGTGTATTTAACTGAGAAACGGGGTATTTCATTGGTAGCCGGCAACGATACTATTTGCCATAAGATTTTAGATGAAATAAGGGCGGTAGACAGTATTGAAGAATTCCTGAGATATTGAGGAAGATGAATGAAATATTCATCATCTAATATCCACATTAATAAGAAATACTGGATAACAGCATAAAAAAATACATAAAGATCCAATTATTTGACAATGAAAAACAAATAATTGACGAAAAATGATCGAATTCATTGAAAAACCATGGAAAAAAAACATTTGGCTTACAAAATATTCTTGAAAAAATAAGCAGGAAACATATAGTATTGAAATTGAAGCAAGTCATTGTTACAAGCGCTGCTTCACCGGAATATATGTAATAAAACGAAATGCTTATAAATATAAATATTAAGTGACTTAGCTCTATTATAAGGTATATAACATGTTGAGAGCCTTTGAGCCCCTGATGCATTAGAATTCAGGGGTTTTTTACTCGAGAGGGGGTGGCAACAGAGTAACGGTTCTGCCAACAGGGTTTTGACTGAGGATTGGAAGATCCGACAATTAAGGTTCCAATCAAGTTTAAGGTATCAGATGATTGTCGGGCATTGAAACCGGTCTCATCAGCCAGGTCCTGGGTGGAATTATACTTAATCGGACTTAAGTGAATATTTATCTATTAATCACAAAGGTACTGAAAACCGAACTGGTTTAAGTATGGAGGATGAGTGCAGCAGGAAGAAAGGACTTGTGCACATACTCCTGGTGATTATTTATAGTCTATATATTTATATGGCATCTAATCCTCCGGCATCATCCTGGATTAGT
>CAZBKS010000524.1:0-2049 GCA_964492475.1 uncultured Syntrophomonas sp.
AAAACGCGCGCCACCGCGACTCTGCGCCAACGCCACATACCGCCGAACGTTATAAGCCATTTAAGCTAGAATAATATGGGAATCTATCCTAAAATTCTTTTTAAGGTGATTTTTTCAGCAAAATGTCTTGACTTATGTTTTAACATTTTTTAAATTTGATTCTGTCAATGTCGTATAAGCTCTAGAATGAATGTCTAAAAGTGACACATTTGTTGGGACATTATTTGGAATGACTGTTGCCGTGACTCTTATTAGCAGTTCGGCAATGATATCCCCTACGTTAGTATCATTGTTTTTATTTGTCCTTTTCGTTACTGCTACATCAATTTTCGCTGGAGTTCTATTAATCTTAAACAAAGACAGGCCAGTCTTAAATTTGAATTTGCACTCAGTCCTTTTCCTGATCTGGGGCTTATACATATTTCTTTATCCCATACTAACCCGCGGAGTCAATGCTAATTTAAAGGATGGTTATCTTCTATCTTGCATTATATACTATTTCAGTCTCATAATCCTTCTGGTTCATTTAAAGCCCCGCCTTGAAGTGATTTACCTCCCACTACTCCTTATGGGTACTATTGAGGCCTTGATATGCATTCTGCAATATTCCGGATACATTAATAGCGTAAATTCTTTCTTTAAGGTTACGGGAACCATTGTAAATCCGAATACAACAGCGATGTTCCTTGTCTTATGTTTCTCAGCCGGGATGCATATTTTGAGTATTTTTTCCGTAAGAGCCGAGAAAACTAAATCACAACGTTCAAGGAAATCAGACCGCTTAAATGAGCCAAAAGATTCCAATCGAATGAAAACGACAAAGTCACTATTTGTTTTGGTCGGATTAGTTTTAATAATTGTGGCTATCGTGTTGTTAAAATGCAGAACTGCATTTATAGGAGTAATTGCAATCATTGTGGTAATATGGGGTTCCAGATTCAGATTTACACGTTGGAATAATGTGCGGAGGCGATTGAGGTTGCTTATTCCAGTCCTGGTCTTAATCTTCCTTTTGCCAATTCTATTATTTCTATACAAAGCAAAAGAAGATTCGTCAAGAGGACGACTTTTAGTTTGGAAAGTGTCAACCCAGATGATCCAAGAAAGTCCATGGACTGGCTATGGCTATGGATTGTTTGAACGCAACTATAATCTGGCTCAAGCTAAATACTTTAATAGTGGCAAGGCCACAGAAGAAGAAATTGAGAGAGCGGATCATATTACCTTAGCTTATAATGAAGTAATTGAAAGTACTGTAGAGGGCGGGGTAATTGGAACAACACTGTTTTTGGGTCTTATAGGATTACTGATTTATAAATGTCTAAGGCAATTCCGTAACATTCATAATTCAACTTCGTCATTCATAAAGTCATCAGAAAAGGGAGAAGCCATTAGGAACCAAGTATCGTTGAATGCGCCTGCTTTTGCAGGAGTAATTGCTTTTACCCTAATGAGTTTGGTTAATTTTACTGTTCAGGCAGTCCCTGTGATGTGTGTATTTATTATCTTCTCATCTCTGATTTCGGCTCAAGATATTACAGTTTTTCAAGATAAGGCTCTGACAGATAAAAACCAGTTTCTAAAAGCAAAGGAGCAGTTAATTAATGTGCGGCATTCCAATAAATATCAGAATCAAATAGTTGCATTGATACTGCTTGTCTCTGTATTTGCCATAGAGTTACCATTTATAAAAACAGGTTTTGCTCAATACCATCTGGGCAAATCCGTGAAAACGATTAGCACTGGTAATCCAGCAAACATTGAAAGGACAATTGAGACAATGAAGGATCTAAGACCCGAACTATCATCTTGTGAGGGATATTATAGGTATACCGCATTTGCTTTTTTTAAGCTCCATGACCTTCAATCTGCGATAGAATATTATTCTGAAGCATCTAAACTTACGTCCAACCCTGACTTGTTTTTAAGCAGAGGAGTTTGTTATGAAAAAATTGGACTATATTCAGCCGCTGAGGCTGACTATCTAACGGCCTCATACATAGTGCCAAACAGAATTATTCCAAAGTACAGACTCATGCTGCTTTATCT
>CAZBKS010000525.1:0-2046 GCA_964492475.1 uncultured Syntrophomonas sp.
ATATACTACAAATGACAAATGTTATAGGGGGTAATATTAATTGACCAGGAAGCTTAAGTTAGGTCGCAACGACCCGTGTCCCTGCGGCAGCGGTAAAAAATATAAAAATTGCTGTGGACTGCTGAGTGATATCACACCTTTATTCGATGATCCCTTCACCCATTATAATCAGCTGGCAGCATCGACCAAACTCAAACTGGACCGTTATTTTTCAGCAGATTTAAAGAAACACCGACAGGCAGTTAAATCGCGTTTTACCCGGTTCAGCACTAACCGGAGTATCAGACCGGAGCACGAATCAGTATTTTCCGATTGGTTGTGGTTTGATCTTAAGGACGATAATGGGCAAAGTATGGCTGGAATATATTTGGCTGAAAATCAAGCCTATATGGAACTTCCTCAGCGTGAGTACTTGCAAGCCATGGATGCTTCTTATCTGTCTGTATATCGCATAGTCGGTTCTAAAGGGGTTACACTGGATGTAACTGATATTTTTCTGGATATCAATTATCAAGTCATAATAAAAGAGCCGCTTACTTTAACGGGAGAAAACCCACAAATGCTGCTCCTGGCCAGAATGGTTAGCCTACCCGGAGCCAACCTCTTTTCCGGTATGGTTTTAATGCTGGAAAACAACCTCTTGCAGGAAGAATTTATTAAAGAACATGTAAATTATCTCAAAGATCTATACCCGGATAAGATTTCCCATATATTAAAAAACTACGGGGAAATTGTCTATGGAATATTTGATCATGCGGGCCAGAAGATGCTGGTCAACTTAAACGATATGCGTATCAGTCTGCTCGATAACAATCAAAAAGAGCTGCTGCTGGAAAAATTGTTGTCAGGTCAGGATTATCTCCTGCAGCATAAGACCGCAGGTTACTTATGGTTCAAGGCATGCTCGGAGATAGCCGGTTACTCCCGTATAATCGTAGGAGAAGATCTGGTTTTGAGCTGTTCGGATGTGCTGGAAGATGTGCTCAAACATGCCGAATTTATTAGCTCCATATTACCAGGCCAGCCGGTGCAGGTTGTTAACAGCATGATGCTGCAGACCCCGCCTGACCCGGAGTATACCGGGTTGTGGTTCCTGGTGCTAAAAGATCGGGAATGCGAAAAATGGCTTAATACTCCGCACCGGGAATTGGAGGGAAAAACTCCCCAGGAAATTTTAATGGGAACAGGAGGAGCAGAAAAAATAATCGCTATGCTTGATGATTATTTGGCTTCTATTGTAATGGCAGAAGAAAAAGAAGTGGTGGAATACATTAAACTTAGGTGTCAGTCATTACAGGAATAGACGTTATATCTGTCACCCTGGTGGTTTGGTCCACATTCTACGGAGCAGGTGTCATGCCTGCTCCGGTTTGTTTTTTAGGGTTTCCTGCAGTGCTTCTTTAATATCATCTACCCCTTCGCCAGTCTCGGCCGAAAAACAAATAGGCAGTTGGCCGGCTGGTATCTTTAAGTCTTTTCTAATCACTGCCAAGTGTTTAGCTCTAGCCCCTCGGGATATCTTGTCGGCTTTGGTTGCCACCAGGAGAACCGGTATGGCATGATGACTGAGCCAGTCCTTCATCATTAGATCCTCACTGGAGGGAGGGTGTCTTATATCAAGAATCTGCAGCACACCCTTTAGCTGCTGGCGCTGGCTTAAATAAGCTTCAATCATCTTCCCCCATTTGGCTCTCTCCAGCTTAGATACTTTGGCATACCCATAGCCAGGCAAATCCACCATATTCCATTCATCATTGATAAGGTAGTAATTGATAGTTCTGGTCTTACCCGGTGTAGAACTGGATTTGGCCAGTTTTTTACGGTTTACCAGTTTGTTAATTAAAGAAGACTTGCCTACATTTGATCTTCCCACCAATGCAATTTCAGGCAAAGCTTCTTCGGGAAGTTGTTTAATGTCTACAAATACTCCTTTAAATTCCGCCTTCTTTATTATCATATTTATCAACCTATCGTATTCAATTTAAAGAAGCATCATTCTTTGCCATGGTAATTGCCAAAACCTGATCCATATGAGCCACCAGTTGG
>CAZBKS010000526.1:0-2043 GCA_964492475.1 uncultured Syntrophomonas sp.
ATCCATCCGAATACGGGGGAAAGTCCATTTCACCCAGAAAAACACCAGAATAATGCCGTAAGTCTTAATAATTATCCATAACCAGGAAGGCAGCCAGGGACCCTGCCATCCTCCCAGAAAAACCGTGGCCATCAATGCTGAGACTGCTACCAGGTTGGTGTATTCGGCCAGGAAGAATAAAGCCCAGCGCATACCGGTATATTCGGTATAAGCGCCGCCGGTCAGTTCCTGCTCCGCTTCCGGCATATCAAAAGGTCCCCGGTTTAGTTCGGCGGTAGCAGCTATGAAGTAGGTTATAAAGGCAATCGGCTGCAGGATTATAAACCACAGCTTACCTTGGGCCGCTACGATATCCTGGAGATTTAATGAACCACTGATCATCACTACGCCCAGCAGGGAAAAAGCCAGGGGTATTTCATAACTTACCATCTGGGCTACCGAACGCACGGCCCCCATTAATGACCATTTATTATTTGATCCCCACCCCGCCATTAAGAGGGCGATGGTACTCAGGGAGCCTATGGAAATGAAAAACAACAGACCAATATTTAAGTTTATGACTTCCAGGCCTCGACCCATGGGTATTACGGTATACAGCATCACGGCTACCACTATGAAGAACATGGGAGCCGTTTTGAAAATGAGTTTGTCCGCTGCTGACGGTACAATGTCTTCTTTGGTTAAAAGCTTGATAGCGTCGGCAATAGTCTGGAATATTCCGAAAGGCCCGAGCCGGTTGGGCCCCAGTCTTTCCTGGAAAAAGGCGCTGACTTTTCTTTCCAGCCAGATTAGGATAATAATATTAAGGGTGATTATGGTTATAATTATTATCCATTTAAGCAGTAACAAAACGCTGTCCGCCCATATCGGTGACAAACCCAGGCTTATCAGCCATCCGGTTAGGGCAGCCGCCAGATTAATAAACAAAGGTTCCATATATCATTCGCTCCTCTTAGTCGATTAATCAATTGATTGACTGACTAATATCTATCTGTCTGATTCCCCCAGTATCGGGTCCAGGGTAGCAATATTGGTTATGATATCCTGAAACACCCCTCCCCGACATACCAACGGCAGGACCATCAAGTTGATAAAGGATGGAGCCCTTACGTGCAGACGATAAGGTTTATTGCTTCCATCGCTTACTATATAGTAGCCCAGTTCTCCTTTGGCCGACTCGATCCGGTGATAAACCTCCTTACCCGGATCAGCTTTCAGCACTTTGGGAACCCGGGCCATTATTTCACCTTCCGGCAGATTATCCAGGGCCTGCTCTATGATGCGCCCGCTCTGCCTGAGTTCCTCAATGCGAACCTTCCAGCGATCCAGGGAATCTCCCCGATTGCCTATGGGTATATCAAAATTGAACCGGTCGTAGATCCCGTAGGGCTCAGCTTTACGAATATCATAGGCTATCCCGCTGGCTCTTAAGTTTGGCCCGGTAACACCGTATCTTACAGCATCTTCCGAACTAAGAATACCTACTCCCTGCATGCGCGCAGCCCATATTTCATTGCCGGTCATCAATCCGTTGTATTCATCTATCATTTGGGGAATATCAGCGGCAAAACTCTTTACTGCAGGTATGAATTCATCTGGTATATCAGCAGCAACTCCCCCTATTCTAATGTAAGAAGACAACAACCGCTGTCCGCCGGTCATCTCGAAGATGTTCATAATCCGCTCCCGGTCCCGCATGCCATACATCAGGCCGGTAGTAGCCCCCAGGTCTATTCCCGTAGCGGCAATGGCAATCTGATGCGAGGCAATCCTGGACAGTTCAGCCATAATAACCCGGATATACTCGGCTCGTTCTGGCACCTCAAGCCCCAGCATTTTCTCTACGCTCTGGCAGTAGCCCAGAACCGGCAGATTGGTAGCCAGGTAATCAAGCCGGGCGGTGTAGGGGACATACTGCTGGTAAGTCTTGCTTTCCGCAATTTTTTCCACGCTTCGGTGCACATAACCCAGGTGAACAATCACATCCTGGATGATCTCTCCATCCATTACTGCTTCGGCATGCAATCCACCATGGGTACTGGG
>CAZBKS010000527.1:0-2034 GCA_964492475.1 uncultured Syntrophomonas sp.
GGGTGGTTGTGCTGCAACCCCTACGGCCTTGGAATTCACGAAGACAATGAGATGACAGGAAGTAAAACTGACCGGCCCCAAATAAAATTTCTTTTAATTCTGAGCGCTATGCAAAAAGTATAATGGCTTCTCAAGGATGAGTAGAATATGATGGGAGGTATCTTCTAAAGGGTAAGTACAATATACCAGGGGTCATCAGATGCTGAACAAATTATACATGTCTAACCTGCATCACATATGCTAATATGGAAATAAGGCTGTAATTGAGATTATGCCTGTAGGAGTACGTGGGTGAGTAAGGCGAATTAATAAAAGTGATTAACTTCGAGAGATACCCGGTTTCGGGTGGGAAACGGCCCATGTTAACCAAGCCAACTGAATTTAACCAGATTGGTATGACCAGCGATTTGGTGTGAGGCAGGAAGGTGAGTAGAGATCGAAGCAACCTTGCTTAATGATATAATTATTATTTTTGCCATAGCGGTGGTGGTACTGTTTATTTGTCATCGGCTCAGGATATCCTCCGTCGTAGGGTTCCTGCTGACCGGCATACTAGCCGGTCCATATGGTATTGGTCTGGTTAAATCTGTCCACCAAGTTGAAGCCATAGCTGAAATCGGGGTTATTCTGCTTCTATTCAGCATCGGCCTGGAATTTTCATTCAAAAGCTTGATGAGTATTAGAAAGACCATCCTGCTGGGGGGAAGCTTTCAGGTAGGAATGACCGTTTTATTAACCTTTTTGGTAGCCCGAATGACCGGTCTGCCAGTGAACCAAGCGATATTCCTGGGTTTTCTCGTTTCTCTCAGCAGTACTGCTATAGTACTCAAGCAGTTGGGCGATAGGCTGGAGATGGATACCCCTCAAGGTAAGACCGCCCTGGGGATTCTCATTTACCAGGATATTATAGTAGTGGCTATGATGCTATTTACCCCCTGGTTAGCTGCCGGAGCGGCAGCAACTGCCTCCCTGTGGATAGTTTTACTGAAGGCAGTGATTTTAATCGTTCTAGTACTCATTCTGTCAATATACGTACTTCCGCCGGTACTTTATCAGATTACCAGGACCCAGAGCCGGGAATTATTCATGTTAAGCATCATCGTGATATGTTTTTCCATAGCGGGCCTTACTTACAGTGCAGGTCTTTCCCTGGCCCTGGGGGCGTTTCTGGCTGGCTTGATCATTGCCGAATCGGAATACAGCCACCAGGCCCTGGCCAACGTAATACCTTTTATGGATACCTTTACCAGTCTGTTTTTTGTCTCCATTGGCATGCTTCTGAGTGTGCAGACGGTATTTGCTCATCTGAGCAGCCTTATTATATTTACTCTGGCTATACTGGGATTAAAAGCGTTGGTAGCTCTGCTGGCCGCCATAATTCTGGGATATCCCTTGCGGGTAGCGGTAATGGTCGGATTCACCCTGTGTCAGGTGGGAGAGTTTTCCTTCATCCTGGCTCAAAGCGGCATAGATAACGGTTTGCTGAGTGGTGAACTCTACCAGGGATTTCTAGCAGCTTCGATATTGACCATGATGCTGACCCCCTTCCTTATCTCAGCTGCTCCCCGGGTTGCTGCCATGTTGTGCAGACTTCCCCTGCCGGAAAGATTGAGGAGCGGAAGGTATCCCTGGACAGTTGACATGGAAGCTGATATTGAACAGGCCAACCACCTGGTGATTGTAGGTTACGGCGTTAATGGCAGAAACTTATCCCGGGCAGCTCTCTATGCCGGTATTCCATACGTAATATTGGAGCTTAATGCTGAAACTGTGCGCCAGGAACAGGAGAACGGCCAGCCCATATATTTTGGGGATGCAACTCACGATACCGTTCTCAAGCATGTTAAAGTTCAGGAAGCCAGAGTGGTGGTGATAGCTATAAGCGATTCTGCAGCCCTGCGGAGAATTACTTTCATGGTCAGAAAATTAAACCCGCTCACTCACATTATCGTTCGTACCAGGCTGATAAGTGATATGGCCGATCTGCATGAACTGGGTGCAGATGCAGTGATCCCCGAGGAATATGAAACCTCG
>CAZBKS010000528.1:0-2028 GCA_964492475.1 uncultured Syntrophomonas sp.
CCAGATTGCTTTTTGAGGATATGAGGAGCCACAAGCTTATATTTCTATAGTTTATACTGCTGACAGAAGTCTCCCTGCTATCTATATTTGGGATTTACCATAAAATACTATACAAAATATAATATAATATTATAATAAGTATAATAATTTTACATAACCCAATAAAATTCTACTTTAATTATTAGAATTCTGTCAATGATAATCTTGAGTTGGATATTATGTGAAAAATAAAACAAGTTAAATTTTTACCATCAAAAGCTGCCATTTTACTATTGGGTTTTTTGACGCTATTGTTTATAATAATACATAGTTAGACAAAAATTTCACAAATACAAGGATGATATTACGTAAACGTACTGACGGTATTAATGCCCAAATTGATGATTGAAAGTCAGCGTTGTGTTGCGAGCATGTACACTATGCTTTAAAATGATACATCATACGTACTACAACTGCTTGGGAATTAGGGAGACAGGTAACCCAGATAATCTTGATATGCCGACTGCAGATAGTATTATTGGCAGGACTGGCATGAAAATTGCATAATTATTGATGTTGCTGCAGAAAATTGGAGAGGAGGAAATTATTTCACGAACAGCATGGAATAATATGGCTTAATATTTATCAGCAAAGGAGGGAAAGGGCATGTTGGCAGATTATCCAGCCCTGGGGCTATTTTTTCTCATTACCCTGGCCTTTCCAATAGCAGCCATGTCTCTGGCCTGGTTTTTCCGGCCTAAACCGAAGGCAGAGCCTGACGATGAGAAATTCACCACTTATGAATGCGGGGTAGATACCAGGGGTAAAACCTGGATCAGGTTTAAAGTTAACTATTTTTTGTATGCCCTGGTATTTTTGGCTTTTGATGTAGAAATTGTGTTTCTTTATCCCTGGGCTGTGAAATTCGGGGTCTTGGGACCATTTGCCTTTATCGAGATGATAATCTTTATCGCCATACTTTTGATTGGCTTATGGTACGCCTGGAAGGAAGGGGCGCTGGAATGGTACTAAATACGAAGAACAACGAACAGTTGAATGATGTTGACGAACTGGCCAGTAACAATATACTGGTTACCACCTTTGAGAAACTATGGAACTGGGGACGATCCTGGTCGTTCTGGCCCTTAAATTATGGCTGCAACTGCTGCCCCATCGAGGTTATGGCTGCCGGAGCGGGTAGATTTGACCAGGCTCGCTTTGGATATGAGGTGGTAAGAGCGGTGCCGCGTCAGGCTGATTTGTTGACCGTGGCGGGTCCCATCACGCTTAAGATGAAACCGGCTATTGAGCGGGTGTGGGCGCAGATGCCGGAGCCCAAGTGGGTGATTGCCATGGGCAACTGTGCTATAAGCGGCGGGCCTTTTAAAGACGGTTACAGTGTCCTGCCAGGGGTTGATTCAATTATACCCGTGGATGTATATATACCAGGATGTCCGGTAAGACCGGAAGCTTTATTTCATGGCATGCTGGAATTAAAAAAGAAAGTCCAGCAGGGCGAATACCGGAGGAGTTGATAAGGTGCAGGAATTTAACCTGGAGCAGATGGTTCAGAACCTGGAAGAGCAGTTAGGAGACAAATTGATAACGACGAAGGACCAGTTTTTTACTGTTTTAAGCATAGATAAAATGGAATTATCGGCATTAATGCTCAAGCTCAGAGATGATTATGGCTTCAACCACCTGGCTGATCTAAGCTCGGTCGATTATGGCGAGGAGTTTGAAGTGGTTTACCATCTCTATTCAATTCCCGCTAATAACAAGGTTTGCGTTAAGACCCGGGTTCCCCGAAATGCGGCTGAAGTCGATTCTCTTGTTGATGTATGGGCCACGGCCGACTGGCAGGAAAGGGAAGTATATGATTTGATGGGAATCAAGTTCAAAGGTCATCCCAACCTGATCCGGGTACTGCTGCCGGACGATTTTACCGGGCATCCCCTGCGAAAAGATTTTGTGATGGGAGGGCGATGAAGCTTGTTTGATACTGACATATACAACGTTAATGTGGGCCCCATCCATCCCAGTACCCAT
>CAZBKS010000529.1:0-2023 GCA_964492475.1 uncultured Syntrophomonas sp.
TTACTCCTTCAAGAACGGCCATTCCCCCGTATTGGAATTTATTATTCATTGCAAACCACCTTTATATAAATGGAGTTTCAACTTCAAGCCTACCATTATATATAATTATAGTAAAATAGCAGGAACTTCCGCCCCTGCTATTAATTACTGTAAACCATACTTTTTCTTAAATCGCTCTACTCTTCCGGTGGTATCTACTACTCTGCCTTTATTACCTGTATAAAAGGGGTGGCATTTGGAGCAAATTTCTACTCGAATGCTTTCTTTGGTTGACCCAACTTCGAATTCATTACCACACGCACATCGAGCTGTAGCCTTAAAATATTGGGGATGTATCTTATCCTTCACAATTTCACCTCTTTTCAGGCTGCTTTTTATCTAATTTAATATATTTACCAGTAAACAGCCAAACAAACTGCAAAGTTGATTATATCAATAATAATCGCAAAATACAAGGATATATTAAATCCAAAGCTGGGCCTTTCAGCTTGACACTTTGCCTTAATTGTACTATTATTATTAATACAGTTATTACATTGCAGGTGGTGTATTATGTGCTGTGGTTTAAGATAGACTATCATTCCGGCCAACCTGTTTACCGGCAGATTTTGGACAATTTCAAAAGTGGAGTTATCAGCGGGAATTTAAAAGCCAATGATCCTGTTCCGTCTATCCGTGAATTAGCCCGTATGTTAAATGTGAACGCTAATACCGTAGCCCGTGCTTACAGGGAACTGGAGAACGAAGGTTTAATATATTCTCGTCCCGGTATAGGAAGTTTTATTGCTGCCGCAGATCAGCATACTCTGGAAGAAAAGGCTTTAGTGGCAGTATATCCGGAGTTAAAAAGGATTATACACTTATCTCGAACCTTCAATCTCCCCAGGATTATGCTGGTTAAATTGTTTACTAATACAGTAGATGAAATATATGGAGGTGATGGGCAATGACCGCCTTTAGCATAGATAACTTAGTAAAGAGCTACCCCAAAAACAGTTTTACGCTCCATATCAGGCAGTTTTCTCTCGAAGAAGGAAGTATACTGGGCCTGCTGGGAGTTAATGGAGCCGGGAAGACCTCTCTTTTAAAGCTGCTGATGCAAATAATTTTTCCTGATGCCGGCACTATTACCTGGACCAAAAACAGCAGTCCGGCCCCGGACTTTATTGTCATTAACGTTAGTTATATGCCGGAATATAAGAATTTGTACCATAACCTGAGTACCGGCAGTATGCTGAAGTTATCATCCAATACTATTCCAGGGTGGAACAACAGTAAGGCTGAAAAACTTCTGTCTGTTTTTCCTCTGGATCTGGGCAAGAAAATCAGCACCCTCTCTTATGGTGAGAAAACTCGCTTATACGCAGTAATTGCTTTTTCCAAAGATGTACCTTATATAATATTGGACGAACCCTCCCGGGGGTTAGACCCGGTAATGCAGGAAAGAATGCTGGAACAGGTAAAACTTGCCAGTCAAGCAGGCAAGAGCATTGTTTTTTCATCACATCAGTTGCAGGAAATTGAAGAAGCCGCTGATACCACAGCCATAATCAAAGATGGCGAAATTATTTTAAATGATTATCTGGATGATCTCAAAACATCCCTGTTTTTACTGGCTGCACCGGAAGGTATGGAAATAATCCCTTCGGAAGAATTAAAGTACACCGTGGTGGCCCGAAGAAAGCAGTCCGGACAAAATATTCTATTGTGCCGGGGCCCGGAATCCTCCCGCGTTAATGAGCCTTTGCAGGTCTTTGATGTTAACCTGAAAGATATTTTCTTGACTATTAATGAAGGCGAGGTGTATAAATAATGGATCTATTTATGAAAGAAATTAATGACCTAAAAACCCGCTTTCTGGTCCTGTTTTTACTTATTGCAATATCCGGTTACTTTATAACAGCCTATTATGAATTTTTTATTTCCTTGATGGATATTAATACTATCAAGGATTCCCTGGAACTTTCTCCCTTGAACCGATATCTGGATTCCGGAGCTTTAATGGAGCAACTGACCCTGCTCC
>CAZBKS010000530.1:0-2021 GCA_964492475.1 uncultured Syntrophomonas sp.
TACCAGACAGTAAGTAATATCGTCAGGCAATATTTTAACCAGGGGACCCTGCTCGCACCAACCGTTGCAGCCGGTAGCTTTCGTTGATGCTGCTACTGCTACTCCCTCTATTGATACCAGCTGACTTTTAAAGGCATTAAAAATCTGCATACTTCCGCTGGCCTGACATCCGGTACCGCAGCAGACCAGCACCTGCCTGCATTCATTATGGTTGTTATTTGGCATCATCTGATCCCTCCCTGTATTTTTTAATAATTTCCAGGATGCCAGATGAAGAAACCTTGGGATGAACCGTCTCATTCACCATTACTACCGGAGCTATAGCACAGGCTCCCAGGCAGTTAACCGTTTCCAGCGAAAACATTCCGTCCTCGGTTGTTTCACCAGGTTTTATGCCCAGGCTGCTGTTTATTTGATCAATTAGTACCGCAGAACCTTTTATATGGCAGGCAGTGCCATCACATAATCTTATATTGAAACGTCCTTTGGGAGTCAGACTAAAGGCTTTATAAAAAGTAGCCATGGAGTAAACTTTGCTGAAGGGTTCACCTACATATTCCGCAATGCTCAGCAGCGCTTCCCGGGGCAGGTAGTTGTATTCTCTCTGTACGTCCTGCATCAGGGCCAGAATATAACGTTTTTCCCGGGGATAGGTCTGAATTATATCCCTTATGCCATCTTCGATATATGCTGTTTCCTCAGCCATTCTAACCTTCCTCCTTTAAAAGACTGCCTGCCACTCATATAGAGTGACAGCCAGTCATTTATAATACATACTTTAGGATATACTCAGCTGAGACAACTTATCCTCGGTCGGTATTCCGTTATCATCCCACCCGCGAAGGCTGTAATACTCAGGCAGCATCTTATCCAATTCTACTACCCGGCCTTTATGAGGTCCGTCCGCCATAGGCTCTTCCAGCAGTCTCCTGGGCAGTACATCATCATCTTTACTGAACCCGGCCTGCAGATTAAACATACGTTCCAGGTTCCAGATGCGTTCTCCTGCCAGCAGGAATTCCTCGTCGGTTATGGCAACTCCAGTGGCTGCCCGCAACTGTTCTGATATCTCGGGCAGGCCCAGCGCGAAGGTAATAAACAAACACAGGCCGGCTGAATCGACCAGAGCAGTTAAATCCTGGAATATTTTTAACAATGCCGGTTTCCCTTCAGTTGCATCCGGATCAACTACTACCGGAATCCCCAGCACCTCGGGAGAAGTCATGTAACCTCTTACATGGCATCCTCCCCGATTGGAAGTTGCGTAATTCAGCCCGATTCCCTGCTGCCCGCGAGGATCATAAGCAGGCAGTTCCTGCTTTTTAACCGTCATTGAAAACTCCGGATGTCCGTAACTTTCGGCCAGACGATAAGACCCTTCCGCCAGTAGGTTTCCGAATCCCTCCCGGTAAGCGGTTTTCTTTACCATGTCAACCAACAGGTCTGGATCCGACCATTTCATTTCAGTTCCTGCGGTATCTTCTTCGGGAATAAACCCCTTTTCTACCATTTCAATGGCACAGCTCAAGGTCCCTCCCATGGTTATAGGATCCAATCCCAGCTCATTGCACAGGAAATTGGCCTTGGAAATGGCCTCAAAATTAGCCAAGCCGATATTAGCCCCCATCGCCCAGGTCGCCTCATATTCCGGCCCTTCTCCCAGACCCTGGTATTTACCCTGCTTTATTTTCGTGACCCTTCCGCAGCCAATAGAACATCCTAAACACCCTTTGTTTCTAAGCAGATATTTTTCGGTCTGATACTCCCCGGAGATTTTTTCGGCCTCAGGAAAAATCGCAGCTTCACTGAAGTTTTTAACTGGCAGGCCGCCGTGCTCATTTAATATATTAACCAGGATGTTGGTTCCATAAGCTTTTAAACCTGCCCCGGTAACCGGGTGCGCCTGCAGCTTAGCCCGGGCATCCATAATTGCATCCATAAATTTATTATTGTCGGCAACCTTTAAACCTTTGGTGCCGCGTACTGCAACAGCTTTCAAGTTTTTTGCCCCCATAACCGCT
>CAZBKS010000531.1:0-2015 GCA_964492475.1 uncultured Syntrophomonas sp.
ACTCCTGCATGGCTTGAATGGAATCGCTGCTGATCACATGCTCAATGGCGCAGGCGTCCTTATCTGCCGTGCCATAGTTGAATTAACTTTCATGGCTCAGCCTCCTAAATAACCTTATTAGCTAATTTAGCTATATTAGACAATATGATTATATGCAACAGAGTAAGCTCCATCAAGAGCAGAATAGCAATGAATTTACCGTCGGAATGGTAAAGGGAACGCCGTAAACAGCACCTGGAAAATAGATATTGGAAAAGCGTTTCAAACAAGAACCTGTTGAAAACACAGCGGGGACTCTCTGAATCCATTTTTGATGATAAACAGAAATTATTTGACATATTATATATGTATGATAGTATACAAGTATAATAAAAAACATATATAATATAAGAAGGTGTTATTTATGTCACTGAAATATGGAATTCTTGGTTTATTAAGCTATGGAACTATGACCGGCTATGATATTAGCAAGTACTTCAAAGAATCGGTGGGCTATTTCTGGAATGCACACCAGAGCCAGATTTATCGAGAACTGACTGCTCTGGAAAAGGAGGGGTTGGTAAAATATGAACTGGTTATTCAGAGTGATAAACCTAACAAAAAACTGTACCGACTAAACGATCAGGGCCGCGAGCGCTTAATAGAATGGCTAAGCGATAAGAATATTGATGATTCTTTTATTTTTAGAAACCCTCTTTTACTAAAGCTATTTTTCAGTTCCAAGGTACCTGTAAACAGGGTAATAAGCATGCTTGCAAGCTACAAGGACAGATGTGAATCAGAGGCCAGGCAACTGGCTGTTAATACCAGCGATATCTCTGCTTACGAAAATATGGCAGATAATTCTGATGAATCATTGTACTGGAAAATGACGATTACTTTTGGGTTGGGTACTTATGATTTTTGTGCCCGGTGGGCTCAGGAATGTATTGATATTCTAAATAAAAAGGAGGAAGAAGGAAATGATTAAGAATATTTTATTGATCAATGGAAGCCCTAGAGGCGGAAAAAGCAACACTTTACAGCTAAGCAACAGCTTTCTAGCCGGGTTTCTCGAGGTTAATAAGAATATAAATGTAGAGACAATAACTCTTAAAGATCAGAATATTCAAACATGTAAGGGGTGCTTCAACTGTTGGAATAATGAACAAGGTAAATGTGCTTTAAAAGATGATATGCCGGGTCTTTTGGAGAAATTTTTGGCCGCCGATCTTGTTATCTGGAGCTTCCCGCTTTATCATTTCGGGATGCCTTCTATAGTCAAAGCCTTCCATGAAAGAACTCTGCCGGTAATGCTGCCTTTTATTGAGCGGTATGCGGATGGATCTTGCACCCACCCGCTGCGTGACCAACGATATCATGAAACAAAGCATTTAATAATCAGTACCTGCGGTTTCTGCTCTGCTAAAAATAATTATGAAGCCCTGACGAGGCATCTGGATAGGCTGCATGGCAGCAACTATGAAAAGATCTATTGTGTGGAGGGTGAATTATTACGGGTGCCTCAGCTTGCAAATATAACCCAGCCATACTTGGAGGCAATAAAGCAGGCGGGGATAGAATATGCACGCTCCGGCAGTATAAGCCAAGAAACACATGCAATCTTGGATACGCCCATGGTTGAAGAAGAAGCTTTTATTGAAATGGCCAATGCCAGTTGGGGCATAGAAGCCAAGAAAACTACAACTCAAAATACCAACAATTTAAAGGCCTATAATTTTATGCGGCAGATGCGGGCTTCTTTTAATTCTGAAGCCAGTAAGGGTATCGAAGCGATATTACAAATAAACTATACAGATTTGAATGAAAGCTATCAGTTTATTATTAAAGACCAGGCATGCGAACTAGCTGCGGGAACCGAACATAGTCCTAAAACTATTATAGATACCGACTTTGATACCTGGATGAAGATATCAGAAGGCAGCCTGGATGGGCCACAGGCTATGATGCAAAAGAAAATGCGGGTATCAGGTGATTTTAATTTTATGCTGGTAATGAACGATATTTTTGGGGGT
>CAZBKS010000532.1:0-2010 GCA_964492475.1 uncultured Syntrophomonas sp.
ATGAGAGAAGAAGGCAGATTATGTATTATTAACGAAGAAGAACAAAAGCAGGAAGAAGAGATAGATTCCATTGATCACAGTAAGCCGGAGGAAACTACCCCGGAAGAAGCAGTATCAGAGGACGAAACAGCTGAAGGTTCACCCCCTGATGCAAGTATACCTGGAGAACAGACTTTCCCGGAAGATAGCGAAAATCCAGAACCACCACCTTCTACATCTCAGGATGATACAAATACTTCAAATACCCGGGTCAATAACAGGGAATAATTATAAATGATATGGTGGTTAAGTTAAAATTTACTTTTTACTGGATATATGAGAATATTACTAAGGTAAATTATATCCAGGCGGATGAATAATAATATTGGGCATATTCACCTATCTGCCAAACCCGGGCCCATTTTTGATTCATCCACCTGGTCGAAGAAAAAGCGCTATAATAAACCGAATATCGGGTAATTATAACAAAAGAACTAAAGAGAAAAGGAGATCTACTTTATTGAGAACTTTCAACGAATTGGCATTGGCACCGCCCATAATTCAAGCCATTAAAAGCATGGGTTTTGAAGAGGCAACTCCCATTCAAGAAAAAACTATTCCTATCGCCTTGATGGGAAGAGATTTAATCGGGAGGGCTCAGACCGGAACTGGTAAAACCGCGGCTTACGGCATACCTTTAGTGGATAGGTGTGATGTTGATTTGGAACATATCCAGGGTGTGGTTATTACACCTACGCGTGAACTGGCCATTCAGGTAGCTGAAGAACTTAATCGGATTGGCCATTATAAAAACGTTAAATCATTGCCTATCTACGGAGGGCAGGAGATTGACAGGCAGATAAAGGCATTGCGCAAGAAACCCAGTATAATTGTGGGCACTCCGGGTCGTCTGATGGACCACATGAGAAGAAGGACCATCCGACTCCAGCACGTTAAGATGGTAGTACTTGATGAAGCTGACGAGATGTTAAATATGGGATTTATAGAGGACATCGAGACCATTCTGAAGGAAATGCCAGAAGAAAGACAGAACCTTCTCTTTTCGGCTACTATTCCTATGCATATACAGACCCTGGCCCGAAAGTTTATGAAGAATCCGGAAGTTATTCATATTGCCCCCCGGGAGGTTACGGTAGCTAATACTGAGCAGGAATACATTGAAACTCCGGAAAAGCAGAAGTTGGATGTTTTATGCCGTTTGCTGGACATCCAAAATCCTGAACTGGCTATTGTGTTTGGACGTACCCGGCGCCGGGTTGATGAGATAGCGGAAGCTTTAAGTGAACGCGGGTATTCAGCTGAAGGTATTCACGGTGACTTGGGCCAAAACCGCCGAGATACCATCATGCGCAAATTCAGAGCGGGAGAAGTAGAAGTTCTGGTGGCAACTGATGTAGCGGCAAGGGGCCTGGACATAAGTGGGGTAACCAACATATACAACTTTGATATACCCCAGGACCCGGAAAGCTATGTGCACCGCATAGGAAGAACCGGTCGAATGGGAGAAACCGGATTGGCTACAACTTTTGTTACCCCGCGTGAAATAGATCATCTTAGAACTATTGAACAGCTTACCAAACACAACATAATTAGAAAGCCTATCCCTACTGTAAATGAAGCTTTTGCCGGTCTGCAGCATATGGCGGTTGAGAACCTGCTTCAGGTAGTCGAAAAAGAAAATATCCAGACCTACAAAAACCTAGCCGAAAGTTTATTGGAAGAATACGATTCGGTTACTCTTTTAGCAGCCGCTTTGAAAATGTTAACCAGAGAGCCCGAAAAAACAGCATTTAAAGAGCTATCCGAAGTTCCTCCTATCAAATTTAAGAAAACACAGAAAAGCTATGACAGCAGTCTCGGCAGGAAGCCTGGTATTCAACGGAATTCCAAAAAACCGAACCGACCCAAACCAAGAGACCGATAAGGTACGAATCACGGTCCAATGATTTCTTGTAGGAGCAACAAAAGATGAATCCATTATATCAATATTCAATTATTAACTCCAGAATG
>CAZBKS010000533.1:0-2009 GCA_964492475.1 uncultured Syntrophomonas sp.
GGTCCAGCAGTTCATAAGGCAGATGAGCCCATTCCGCAGTCATGGCATCATCACTGACTACTGCTCTTATTATGACCGGATAAGCATAGGTGCGGGCATCACCCATAACACCTACGCTCCGTACTGGCGGAAGCACTGCAAAGGCCTGCCAGATATCGTTTTCCAGCCCGGCATTCTTTATCTCTTCCCTGACTATGGCATCCGCTTCTTTCAAGAGTTCGAGCTTCTCCCAGGTTATCTCCTCTAATACCCGAACCCCCAGTCCTGGTCCGGGAAAGGGCTGCCGCCAGAGTATTTCATGGGGAATTCCCAATTTTTCACCCATAAGCCTGACCTCATCCTTGAACAGCAGTCTGAGGGGCTCTATCAATTTAAAGTTCATATCTTCGGGCAGCCCGCCCACATTATGATGGCTTTTTATGGTGTGGGCCGTGCTGGTTCCGCTTTCAATTATGTCCGGGTAGATAGTTCCCTGAACCAGGTACTCTATATCCCCCAGCTTATTTTTTTCTTCTTCAAAAACCCGGATAAATTCTTCTCCTATTATCTTTCTTTTTCGCTCTGGATCTTTTACTCCAGCTAGCTTATCGATAAAGCGATCACGTGCATCAACTGCAATAAGGTTCATTCTCATCTGATCGCGAAATGTGCTTACTACCTGTTCCGGCTCATCTTTACGCAGGAGACCGTTATCCACAAATACGCATACCAGTTGATCCCCCACTGCTTTATGTACCAAGGTGGCAGCAACCGAAGAATCCACCCCTCCGCTTAGAGCACATAGAATTTTGCGGTCACCCACTTTGGTACGTATATCTTGCACCATGTCTCCGATGAAATCGCCCAGATCCCATTCACCTTTTAAGCCGCAAACATCAAAGAGGAATTTTTTTAAGATATCCATACCCAATAGAGTATGCTTTACTTCCGGATGAAACTGGACTCCATACAAACCAAGCTCTGGACTGCTCATGGCAGCAAACGGGCAGTTGTTGGTGCGAGCCGTTCCCTTGAATCCGGGCGGCAGCCTTTTAATAGAATCGCCATGGCTCATCCAAACCTGCATGTCCAAATCCAAACCATGGAATAAAATATCCTCGGCTTCAGTAACTTCCAGCATGCTGCGTCCGTATTCCCGAACCTGTCCGCCGGCCACGCTCCCCCCGTAATGCTGAGCTAGAAGCTGCATTCCGTAACAGATGCCCAGTACCGGAACCCCCATTCCAAAAATCCTCGGATCACAGGCGGGCGCGTTTTCTACATGGACGCTTTCCGGCCCTCCGGTCAAAATTATACCGCCGGGCTTTTTAGCCACTACCTCTTCATAACTTATATTAAAGGGAACCATTTCACTGTATACAGATAATTCCCGGACCCGCCTGGCTATCAACTGATTATACTGACCTCCGAAATCAAGTACCAGTACCAGTTCGTTATTCATCACTGCACCCCTAATCATTCTCATATACTGATGGCTTTAAAATGCATACTGCCGGATAATTGCGATAATGCCCGCCATAGTCCAGCCCATACCCTACCACAAATTGATCCGGTATAGTATAACCAATATAATCAGGTATAACCGGACTGCGCCGACGCGAAGGCTTATCCAGCAGGCAGCAAATTTTAACGCTGCTGCACCCTCTTTGTTTTAATATTTTGCTAATATAATTCAGAGTCAATCCAGTATCCACGATATCTTCCACGACCAGTACATTTTTCCCCTCTATGGAAAAATCAAGATCCTTCATAATCCTAACTTCTCCAGAGGTCTCGGAAGATGCCCCGTAGCTGGAAACACTCATAAAATCAAGTTCCATGGGAATATCAATTTCCCGGATGAGATCAGCCATAAAAACAAAGGCATCTTTTTTACCTTGTACTGGAAAGATATAAGTGCCTTGAGACTGAAATGTCAGTTCTGCTCCAGTGCCTACACACGGATTAGGATATAGTTTCCACTCGCCCAAAATATTGTCAGCAACCAACAACCGAGCGGCATTAGGATC
>CAZBKS010000534.1:0-2007 GCA_964492475.1 uncultured Syntrophomonas sp.
GGCACTGAATAACGTAATTGCCAATCGGATTCCTATGTGTATCTATTCATTTCCTTCCGGGCATACCTGTGCTGCTTTTTGCCTGGCCCTGGTACTGGCCAATGGGTATCCGCATTATCAGGCTTTATTCCTGCTGATCGCCGGACTGGTAGGCATTTCACGTATATACCTGGGAGTTCATTATCCAACCGACGTACTGGTAGGATTTATGGTCGCTTATGGTTCCTTTACCCTGGAGCATGTGTTCAAGGTATCATCCCTGTTTGTTTGATCGATTAAAATTATCAGGTGTCATTTGCTCCGCCCGGGGAATGCTCTTCAACCGGCGGGTGCTGTTGGCTTACTCCGTCACCAATATGCTTGCGAGACCGCAATTGGGCACGGAGGCCAATCCCCTGGAGGCAGGAGATGAGCGGTTGGTGCTGCCCGTGCAGAGCTTCCCAGGCAGTATACTTATATATGCGATAATGGATCAACTGAGTTTTTCAGAGGGGATTGCTTGAGTATGGAAAGTTTCCATTTGCTCTAAGTTTCGAAAGGTATTATTATAGATAAAAGCTTTTCAATAAGCTTACAAAATAATGATAATACTAAATGGAGTAATTTAATTGTATTTTACATGAGCTTGATATCATAGATATGTATAGAGAAAGTTAGGCTATGCGACGGACGGTTCACCAGCTGTCGCATTTTCCACAACAGAATCCAGGCTATTATTAAGCCTGGAGGAAAATGAATATTATTGCATGAAATTCGACAAATCAAGAACCGTCCAGCGCAGCGGCAATACGATTGCAGGTGATTTAGTATGATTTTAGGTAATCCGTTAGAATTATTATACGATACGGAAAGCTTTAAATTTTTTAACAATACTGATCGCAGCGGCATGACCTTCGATCAGGTATATGGTAAGATAGTCGATTTTATCAGGAAAGATACCCAGAATGAGTATGTACTGGGAGTTGGCAGTGACTCCCATGAATACAGAGACTATATCTGTTTTGTTACCGCCGTACATATTCATAGAGTGGGCAAGGGTGCCTGGTACTGCATAAGAAAACATATTATTCCCCGAGTAAAAATGTCTCTTTTCGAAAAAATATCCATGGAAAGCCACCTGACTTATTTGACCGCAGAAAAGATCATTAAAGACGAACTGGAAGAATTCCTGGATGTATCCGAAAAAGGCTTTAAATTCGAAGTGCACCTGGATATCGGAGAAAAGGGCAAGACCAAAGCCTTAATACCAGCTATGACCGGGTACATGAAAAACTTGGGGCTGGTGGATATAATAATCAAACCCGATTCCTATGTCGCATCAACCTGCGCCGATCGCAGCACCAGAGTACTGTAATCACCGGGCAGGCAGGTCCAGATGTTTGGCATATAAACGAGCCCCCCGGCCTAAGTCTATTTTCCATTGCTTGGGTTTTTACCCTGGCCGCTTAAAACCACAACCATCACCCCTTTCGGGAGTATTACAGGCACCTTTACCAGGCAGAATCAATGCCGGTTTAGTATAGACCTCATTTGTAATACGCCTGCACTAGCCCCCAGTAGAAAAATAATATTGAAGGCAGCATTGATAACTGTCCGAATCCACTCCACCCTGTCGCATAGGAAAAATTATTATATAAGTGCATTATTTGCAGGAAAAATAATATATAATTTGTAATTAGAAAGGCATATACATTAAAATACCAGCATTATAATAAATTATCACCGGGGACAGGAGTATTTATGAGACTAAGAAAGACTTTCTATATATTAACGGTCATTTTTGCGATCTGGCTGGCCGTCACTATTTACTTTCATTTTCAGCACTGCATTACCATCAAGTCCTGCGATGTCTATGAGGAATTAAATTTCGGAGACCAGACCCTGTATATAACAGAAATTCGCTGGGACAGCTACATGCGCGACGTGAGCAATTATCCTGAAGGGGAAGGACCCTGGTACTGGAATTGGTATGTGGATTCCAAGCTGCCTAAAAACATATCACTGGCC
>CAZBKS010000535.1:0-1993 GCA_964492475.1 uncultured Syntrophomonas sp.
AAAAGGCAAAGGCTATATCACAAAGATCATATTCTTCCTTAATATCTTTTGAAAGTATTTCCGGGTAATCAGGCAGGTATTCAGGCAACAGATTTATCATAGTAGATCTTAATGCTTTCTGGCTCAAGCCTTCAGTAAGCGTATAAATCGGCAGCACATCAATATGCTGAGAGCTGTCGTCCAGAACTTCGTATTCACTGACATTTAATTCAAAGGCTCCCGGACTTCCCTTTACCTTTCCGCTCACAAAGATCTCCTGCCCGGAAGTGATGATACCAGCCAAAAAGGGTTGATTAAACCACACCGCCGTCACTGCGCCCGAATCATCCTGCAGAATAGCTTTAAAAATATTCATGCCTCGACGACTGCAGGAAGCATGAATGCCTTTAACAACCCCTCGAACTGCAGCAGGTTCACCAGAAATCAGAGATTTTATCTTATCCGGGTTGCTGCGGTTAAAATAAGCACGGGGTACATGCCAGAGCAAGTCAAAGATATTCTCCACGCCCAGCCTTTTAAACTGCCGGCTTCTTTTGGGGCCAATACCTTTTAAATATTGTATATCTTGAAAAAGACGTTCCATCTTTCCTCCATACTATCGGGACTTTCTCCTGCCTCCAGCGAACAGCTCATCAAAACGATTCCATGATTGTAGGAGACGGTTCGCAACAAATGCATGAATTTCCTTTGGGTGATGGTTCTCGGACTTATTCCATGGGAGTATGGTATATGAGATGACCCAATTAAACCATCCCCGTCGGCCAGAATAAGTCTTAGAACCGTCCAAATCATGTTATTGATCTTAAATTCTCCATTAAATTCAATCTCCCTGCCTAAGTTGCATGACTGTATTTGTCGAAAGCGCAGAATTTCCGTAATTCTGGTTGAATTGTTTTGAAGTAAGGGTTCAGGCACACTCTTCTGGGCAGTCAAATATTAAACAGGAAAAAGATTCCCCTGCTGGGCCCAGTTGTCTAAGTAGTAAATCCTTCTTTACCTGAAATGGCAAAAGATAACCCGGGATAAAGTTATTATCCCGGGCCCGGAAGCCTGATGGCTTTATAATGCTGCCGCGTATCAAGACACGATTGTGAAATTATTAAGATAAATCCCAATTCTATATTTTGGTATTTATGCAGCGGCTCTTTTTACGATAGATTGTCGTTAGCCTAACAATTCAGCTCTCCTTTTTTTTATCCTTGTTTTTATTTCTTCATAATTATCTTTCGCTTTTTGGGTATTATATTCACTTGTCATCTTATCATAATTTATTTCTATACCATCAACATTTCCCCATTTATCCCATGGATCAACATCGTATTTGGTATGCCCAAAATAGTCTGTTGGTATAATAAAAGGACGATAATTATATGTTCCCATATTAGCAGCATCTGTAACCATTTTGTTAGTATCTGCATTATAAACAGCCTCAAATCTACCGTCTGCTGATACAAACTTAACATTTAATTCTCCATTAATACCTTCATAGTCATACATATGATACTCGGTACCCCTTAGAAGGAATAAGTCCCATTTCCCTAAAGCTGCATAATCTATCATATCATCTAAATCAACTGGTGCTCCGCTGTAACCGTTTAATGTATTTCTGAAGAAATGTATGCGTTCAAATTGATCGTTTACATCAACTTTTCTAACATTTTCATCGAATACGTCAAAGAATCGATCAAAGTTCTTGTGATAAGATAACATGTATGGATTGTTCTCTAAATCGTCCATCATTTTATCCAATACTGCTTTTGCTGCTACTTTCTTTGAACCATCAAAAACATACCACTTATCATTTTCTTTTTTTACTCTGTTAAATAGTGCGTCTAATTCATCAAAATATTTATCTGATAAAAATTCGATTGTCCATGTATTATTAGTACTAGTTGGATTAGACAGTAACGGATAGCATTTAAAGGTATCTAAGTCATATATTACTGACTTTTCTACTCCTGCTTCTGCTCCATCAGTCAATCCATCGTCATCT
>CAZBKS010000536.1:0-1985 GCA_964492475.1 uncultured Syntrophomonas sp.
GCAAATTGCATGATGACCTGCTCAGGATGAGGGAAATTCTCCATCACTCTACTTCCAACAGCATTATTATAATGAACGAGATTTTTACATCTACCACCCTGAACGATGCGGTTCTATTGAGCGAAAAGATATTGGATGAAATAATAGAACTGGATTTACTCTGTGTCTGGGTAACATTCATAGACGAAATGTCTTCATTAAGCGAAAAAACTGTAAGCATGGTAAGCATGGTACACCCGGAGAATCCAAGTTTAAGAACATTTCGAATTGCCAGGAGGCCCGCAGATGGGCTCTCCTATGCGATATCAATCGCAGAAAAGTATAGGCTTACTTACCAGCAGTTGAAGGAGCGTATAAAAATATGAAGGTATTTCTCATGTACAAAGACAGGGATTTTGATTCCCAATATAAACTATCTGCAATCCAGGAAGAACTGTCCAGGGATTTGGAGCTGAACACCCTTTTTGCCAGCATGGCAGCAGGTGATAAATATTTGCTTGAGATAGCCGAAAAAGCAGTTTTATCAATCATGTGCGATGAGGAAAGTATATTGTATCGCCAGGATATTCTTAAGGATGGCCTGGAAAACCAATCTGTAGTAAGAGATTTATATGACATCGCAGTCAAAGCCATCGAAGGCGAGAAAAAACATTATTTTGGTTTGTTTAACCGGTATCCAGATTCGATACTGCGCAGGTCTATAGAAGTTCTTCAAATGTACGTGGAAATATTTAAACAATTAAATCATATCGCTGATGAACATGCCGGTAAATTCAAGTCCGATGGTTTTACTACCTTCTTTGATATGATAAAAAGAGAGTTAAATGAAGAATATATAAACAGGGTCCTGGATCATTTAAGAGAACTGAAATTTGCTAAAGGAGTATTTATAAGCGCAGAATTGGGAAAAGGCAATAAAGCATATAATTATCGATTGAGGGAACTTGAAGAAAAAAAGAGCAATTGGATACAAAAAATTATCTCCACCAGAAAACTGCCTCCTTACGCTTTATATATCAGTGATAGAGATGAAAGCGGTCACAGAGCCATCAGAGAATTAAGAAACCGGGGTATTAACCTGGCTGCCAATGCCCTTGCCCAGTCCAATGATCACATTCTCAGCTTTTTCAGCATGATGCGGGTAGAGTTGGGGTTTTATATAGGTTGTTTTAATCTGTATGAGCAAATCTTAAAGCTGGGTAAAGAAACCTCTTTTCCAATACCGGTTAATTCAGGTACTCGGAATCAATCATACCAGAACTTGTACGATGTTTGTTTGGCCTTGGCTTCGGGGGAAAAGATAATTGGCAACTATGGCAATGCGGATGATAAGAATCTAATAATCATAACCGGAGCCAATCGGGGCGGAAAATCGACTTTCCTGCGGAGCGTAGGCGTAGCTCAAATAATGATGCAGTGTGGCATGTTTGTACCTGCTGATTATTATCGGGCTAATGTCTGCAGCGCAATTTTTACTCATTTCCGGAAAGAAGAGGATTCTGCCATGAATAGCGGCAAACTCGATGAAGAACTGAGCCGTATGAGTGATATCGTGGATCTGATTAAAGCAGATTCGCTTATCCTGTTTAATGAATCATTTGCGGCAACCAACGATAGAGAGGGATCGGAGATCGCAAGGCAGATTGTTTCGGCCTTATTGGAAAATCACATCAAAATATTCTACGTTACTCATTTATATGAATTTGCCCGTGGCTTTTATACAAAAAATTACCAGGAGGCTATTTGCTTGAGAGCTGAGAGAGAAGCTGGAGGAGAGCGGACTTTTAGAATAATTGAAGGGGAACCTTTGCAAACCAGTTATGGACAGGATCTGTATGACAGGATATTTGGAACATAAATATATAGGCGGGTAATTATCAGGATAGTGATTAGGGGATTGTTTGGATGATTGACAACAAAACAAATTGGGAAAAGAATGTTATTCTTTTTTTAGGAAGTCAAAATATATCTACTCCTAAGGTTCT
>CAZBKS010000537.1:0-1980 GCA_964492475.1 uncultured Syntrophomonas sp.
ATTAACGCCTCCTTTGCCCAAGATGCACCATTCTCATTTCCTGCTGAACAGCTGTACTATTTTCGCACGCTGGGCAGTGGAGAGAGCAAAACGGTGAATTTGAACATACTGACCAGCGAAAATGCGGTAAAGGGTACTTATATTATGAAAATTGATTATCAATTTACTGATATTTCGGGAGAAAGCTATACGGCTTATGAGAACGTGTATGTGCGGGTGGATAATGCAAAAGCCCCGCCCTCATTGGTATTTGTGCCCCAGCTGGATGAATCTGAATATATGGTTTCGGGAGAGGATTTTATACTGCTGATTACCGCTAAAAATCAGGGACAGCTGAGCGCCCGGGATATCAGTATAAGTCTGGATGGATTGAGCAGTGCTGGAATTTCCTTGAGTTCCGGCAGCAGCCGCCAGTATTTGGATGATTTGGAGGCAGGAACGGAAGGCGAAATTACTTATATGATAAAAGCTGCGCCAGATTTGCCAGATGATTCTTATCCCATAATTCTGAAGGCCGTTTATACGGATCAAACCGGAGCCGCATATAGTACCGAGCTGGAAATTATGCTCAGGGTAAGCTCGGAAGCGGTAAGCGGAAACGATCAGGAAGGAACTGGATACAGCTCGGTTGAGATAGCCGACACCAGTCTTCAGGAGTTGAGCCGCCTGGAGGTTGGGAATATACGGTTTACCGGGGATATGAAGCCCGGTGAGCTGGTGAATGTGTACTGCACATATTATAATATTGGTAAAAACAAGCTGACCAACTTGATTATCAAAATTGATGGAGATTTTGAAGCAACGGATGAAACGGTTTTCGTAGGTGATATGGAGCATGACAGTAGCGGTTATTTTCATGGTACCTTCAAACCGCTTAAAGCCGGTGAAATTACTGGCAGGCTGGTTTTTTCCTATCAGGATCAATCCGGAGAACCGCTGGTACTGACAGAACCATTTAGCATGAACATTGCAGGTGAAACATCTGCATCTGCTGCTGATAATTATCAACAGGATAACAAAGTATTGGGGTGGTGGTATATAGTAATCCCTATATTGGTAATAACAGGTGCTGCCACCGCCAGCTTGCAGATCCAGCGTAAGAAGCAGCCTGATAAAGAACTGGAGGATGAATAGTACATGTTCTGCCAGGCCCGAAACAAAATCTGTGGCAGAGCTGGAAGAGAATGATTAACCCCTGCGCCTTGATTTGAAATAACCGAACACTAGAAAGTACAGGTATATATCATCCGGAATTGAAAAAACTATGTCCGAGGTGATGAGAATATGGATCTATCATTTAAGCGAAATGTCGGTAATGTTGATAGAACGATTCGTGTAATCCTGGGCATAGTACTTTTGTATAGTGCATTATCCCAGCTTCTGGCTATGAGTTCGCTGTGGATGTACCTGGCCGGGACAGCAGGTGTTTTTATGCTCCTGGAAGGAGCAGTCGGCTATTGACTGGTCTATGATCTGCTGGGTTGGTCAACCAGTGAAATGCCCGATTGAGATATGCTGGAATAATACAATAGTTTTCTGAAGCTGAAGGGTGATCCTATGAAAGTAATGGAGATATTAATAGCTGTCTCGCTTTTTAATATCCTGCTGTATTACTACCTGAAGAACCGCAGAGAAAGGCATGACTACTACCGGCGGCTGGCAGAAATGGAATGTTTAGAGCATGGGGATGAGGAAGAAAAACCAGAATAGCTACAGGTTAATTTTTACTTATGGAACTTCTTATAAAATGATATTAGTAAGTTATACTTTAAGGTATAGAATCATATACTATTAGTTGGAGTGGATATTAGCGCTTGCAATCGCTGCTGATTTATAATAAAATATTCAAGTGCGCATTGGCCGCTTGTCAAGGCCCTAGAAAATAAAACCTCCTTGAAATGGCCATCAAAAAAATGTATAATACACTTTGCGGGCGGGTGTAGCTCAGTGGTAGAGCCCCAGCCTTCCAAGCTGGTTGCG
>CAZBKS010000538.1:0-1967 GCA_964492475.1 uncultured Syntrophomonas sp.
GGCGGGTAATATGGGGTTAATAACTTGAACAATAAATATGCCGTCGTCAGGCTCCGGTTGGGAACTACTGGTTGCAAAGTGTAGCAATTAAAGAATTAGTCCGTAAACACTTAATACACTGTGATAAAACCAGAATATCTGATCAGGCTAAGGGGGTTAAAAAAGAAATTCCTTCCAGCATTATATTTATGATATGGTGTAAATAAACGGCTGATAAGATGGAGTATCATTTTAAAAATGGATAAATAAAACAAATAAATATAAAAATTAGCAGGTTATTAACAATTTGTGTCGAAAGCCCTTAATAATCACTTTTAGGATGAGGAAAGGGGTAGCTTAATGGATCTAGTCCTCACTTATATACAGGGGGTTCTTGAAACCCTGGGTTTAATATTTCTTGCTCTAGTAATTGCCCGGGTAAAAATTAAATGGAGAAATACTATAATAGCTGCAATAGTAATAACTGCTGTGGTGTTGGCGATACGAAATATGCCAGTAGTATTTGGCATGCATCTGCCGGTGAGCATTCTTATGATATTCATATTTATAACAACAATGACGGATGCTCCCAAGTCCCTGGTATTTATGTCAGTCTTTGTTGGCTTTCTATGTCTAGCTACTATTGAATATTCTTTAAATCAATTATTTATAAGTCTAGGCCTTCTGCATTTGGAGGATGTAGCTGAAACAAGCAGTGTCTGGATGATGATTGGTTATATACAGGCGGTGCTAATGAATATATTAGCGGTTCTGCTGCAGCTGACATTAAAGCCGCAGAATAGCTGGAAGACAAAAATTAGTGATTAAGACGATAATGGTCCCGTTATTCCAAAAAACCATGGATTAGTGGGAGTGATAAAAATGGAACGCAACCTTTACCAGAGATTTGCATTATTTTTGTGCCAGGAGAAAAACCTGCCGCAGGAAAAGGCGCCTGAACTGGCTTATGCGATGGAAATACTGTTTATTAATGTACTGAATTTGCTGCTTACGCTGTCTATAGGTTTTATCCTGGGGGTACTGCCAGGTACTATGGTATGTATCATGGTAGCCACTGCTTACCGTCATACCGCCGGTGGTGCCCATGCCGGGAGTCCATGGATATGCGCCATAGCTACTATGATAATATTTCCTGCCCTGGCTTATCTGGGTACGTATCTGGCCGGGCAACTGGATATATACGGCAGGAGCATAGCCTTTGCGGCAGCTTTAGCAGGTTTTTGGGCAGTCTACCGATATGCTCCGGTAGATTCGGTTCAGGCTCCGATTATATCGATGGAACGACGTAAGAGATTAAAAAGGTATTCATATGTGGTTATTGGAATACTGATTTGTGCTATGCTTGCAATGGAAATGATTTCAGATTTGTGGTTATATGTCCGTGCAATTCAGGTTTGTGCTGCATTAACAATATTGTGGGTTAGTTTTAACCTGACTGATATCGCGGGCTCGTTATGGTGCATGTTGGACAACCAGCATTAATTCTATAAGCAGGAGGTGAAAAAAGATGAAAAAGATTTTTTATTCCTTCCTGGGAATGGCGGTTGTAGCTCTTATATTTGTTGCTAACGTCGCTTCAGCATCAGCTTGTTACTTTGGACATTATCAACCAGAGGTTCCAGAATCACTGCGCAAGTAATGACCGCCAATAAGGGGGGGCAATGCTCCCCCTTATTGATGTAAAAAGAGATTAAATTAGAGGTGACACTTTTGAATTCAGCCGAACATGAAGAAAAAAGAAAGCGCGACTTATTTGAAAATATCACTATCATGCATATGCTGTGCCTGTTCATCATCCTGTTTGCCCTGGTAATCAGCCGCAACCTTTTTGCCGAAAACATATTTCCCTTCATAAATTATGAAGCAGTCCTATTCCTGGCTGGATGCCTGCTTTCATTTGCCCTGGTTAATCTCTACAACCGCAGTTATTACAACCGGGTGGACGAAAACACCCTTAACTGGGTGGA
>CAZBKS010000539.1:0-1965 GCA_964492475.1 uncultured Syntrophomonas sp.
GGATAAAAACCGCTGAAGCAGGCGTCACAGTATTTCTCAGAGTTGCCTCCCAAAGCGCGGAACATCCCTTCCCGGCTCAGATAATGTAAGCTGTCGGCACCTATAAACTGCCGTATCTCTTCCACCCCCAGCTTGCTGGCAATCAATTCTTCCCGCCGGGAGGTATCTATGCCATAATAACATGGATAACTGGTAGGGGGTGAAGATACCGCCATGTGTACCTCTTTGGCCCCCGCATCCCTGAGCATCTGCACAATTTGTTTACTGGTGGTTCCTCTTACAATAGAATCATCAATCATAATTAACTTTTTACCGGCAACGATTTTCCCCACCGCATTGAGTTTCAAGCGAACGCTTAACTCTCGCATGCTCTGAGTCGGTTGTATAAAGGTTCTGCCCACATAGCGGTTTTTCATCAGTCCATCCTGAAAGAGCAATCCAGATTCCTCAGCATAACCCAGTGCGGCCGCAGTGCCGGAATCAGGCACTGAAATAACCATATCCGCTTCGACATTACATTCCCGGGCCAGTTGTTTGCCCAGTTCCCGGCGGGCCTGATACACATTGATTCCATCCAGGGTGCTGTCCGGCCGGGCAAAATAGATGTATTCAAATACACAGTGGGCGCAGCGGGGAGAATTAACTACCTGACTGGACCTCAATCCATTCTTGTCAATGATGACAATTTCTCCTGGCTTTATATCCCTGATAAATGCCGCCCCTATGGTGTACAGGGCTGCTGATTCCGAAGCCAGCACATAACTGCCTTCATAATCTCCCAGGCACAATGGTCGGATCCCCATCTGGTCGCGAATGCCCACCATGCGGTCTTCGGTTATGATAATGAGTGCAAAGGCTCCTTTTAAGTCAATCATGCACTTGGTAAGACCGTCTTCCAGCTTATCCTGTGAATAGCGGGCCAGAAGGTTAGCCACCAGTTCTGTATCGGTAGTAGTCTGGAATACCGAACCATAGGTAGCCAGCTGTTTTCTCAATTCAACCGTGTTGGTCAGGTTGCCGTTATGAGCAAGTCCCAGCATTCCCTGCAGATAATGAAAAACCATGGGCTGGGCATTGACGATGCCGCTTTCTCCGGTAGTTGAATAACGTACATGAGCTACGGCTATATTGCCCTTTAAGTTCTTGATAGTATCGGGTTTTATGACATCAGTAACCAATCCCATGCCTTTGTGCAGCTGTATTTTATGGCCATTGGATACTGCGATACCGGCGCTCTCCTGTCCCCGGTGCTGCAGAGCATAAAGACCATAAAAAGCAGTACTGGCAGCGTCAGTTTCACTCTCCGGATCATTCAAAAATACCCCAAACACACCGCACTCATCTTTAAATTTGTCCCCTATTTCATGTGGCATTCTATGGCCTCCCCCCAGATCTTTGCAGCATCCAGTACGGCCAGGTTAACAAATTCCTTCCCACAATCATTGAAAATAATTCTCTCTCCGCCCACTGTACCCAGTACGCTCATTTGTATTCCCAGCTGGGTGGATAAGGTTCTAAGCGCGGTGAGATCCTTTTTGTCCAGGCTGGCTGCTACCCGGCTGGGAGCTTCCGAAAAGAGTATCTTATCCCTTCTGTTCCCTGCAAAATCCAAGTTCACATTAAAACCAATACCGCCTTTAATGGATGATTCGGCCAGAGCTGCTGCCAGGCCGCCATCCGATATATCATGGCAGGATTTTACCAGACCGGCTTCGATAAGACTCAGCAACAGCTTAATGAGACTATTTTCCTCTTCCAGATCAATCTCCGGTACTGCCCCTTTTTCTATCCCCTGCCAGACGGCCAGATATTCTGATCCTCCCAGTTCCTCGCGAAGCCTGCCCAGGAGTACAATTACATCGCCTTCATCCTGGAAAGCCATCTGGCAGTGTTTATCTATATCCTCCAATATACCTACCATTCCCACTACCGGAGTGGGAAATATAGCTCCTTCAGCCGTTTCAT
>CAZBKS010000540.1:0-1959 GCA_964492475.1 uncultured Syntrophomonas sp.
ACCGTGGAAAAAACTCGCCTGGACAAAATGTACACCATCGGCAACCATCAAGGGATCATCGCTGTGGTTGATGCTTACCGTTACAGCACTCTGGAGGAGGTTCTGGAGTATGCTGCTTTGAGTAACGAACCCCCCTTTTTAATAATGCTGGATGGTATAGAGGATCCCAGAAACATGGGGGCTATTATACGAACTGCCGAAAGTGCCGGAGTTCATGGCATAATTATCCCCCGTCATAATTCAGTACCAGTGAACGAAGTGGTGTCCAGGGCTTCCGCAGGTGCGGTTGAATATATGCATATTATCCAGGAAACCAATTTGGTTAACATGATTAAAGTACTTAAAGATCAAGGGATGTGGATAATTGGTGCAGATATGGATGCCAGGGACAACTATTTTGATGCTGCTATTCCTACTCCAACTATTCTGGTTATTGGGGGAGAGGGTAAAGGATTGAGGCGATTGGTGAAAGAAAACTGTGATCTGCTGCTTAAAATTCCCATGAAGGGTAAGGTGGGTTCATTAAACGCATCGGTGGCAGCAGCTCTTTTAATTTACGAGATACTCAGACAGCGTAAAATTAAGTTAAATTAGGAAATTGGAGTTGTGGATATATTTGCCGGGTTATCGCAATGGGGTATAATTAAGGAATCTGGCGGGCTTTTATTCTAAATAATTTGTTTTTAAAAATCGATAAAGAAAAATAGATATTGTAAATTGGAATATTATGTTGGGTTTATTTATAATGAGATATTGTACCATTGGCGGATACCTTGACGATTCAGGGGTCACCGACTATAATGATTTATAGTGTTCCAAACGTAACAAGCTTTATCAGTATATAGATTAAATAGCTAATGGAGGCGACTGAATTGCTTAGTTCTCTCGCTGCTCAGCAATACTACCTTACATATTCAGATATGACCGACGAGGAAATAGTTGAATTAGCTCAACAAGGGGAACAGTTTGCGGTTGAGTATCTGGTAGACAAGTATAAGAACTTTGTGCGGGCTAAAGCCAGATCATATTTTCTGATCGGTGCCGATAAAGAAGATATTATTCAAGAAGGAATGATAGGCTTATTTAAAGCCATCCGAGACTATAAGCTGGACAAATTAACGTCCTTCAGAGCATTTGCCGAATTATGTATTACCAGGCAGATTATAACTGCCATAAAAACTGCCACCCGTCAGAAACATATTCCATTAAACTCTTATGTTTCATTAAACAAACCGGTTTATGATGAAGAATCAGATAGGACTCTTATAGACATATTATCTACCACCAAAATCACCAATCCTGAAGAAATAATTATAAGCCGGGAAGAATTCATATTTATCGAGAAGAAGATGGGAGAAATACTCAGTTCTCTGGAATGGAAAGTTTTGATGGCTTATCTTGAAGGCAAATCCTATCAGGAGATAGCAGTTGAGTTAAAAAGACACGTTAAATCTATCGATAATGCCCTGCAGAGGGTAAAAAGAAAGCTGGAAAAGTACCTGGAAGACAGGCACGAGCTGTAAAATGGTGAATAGGCAGCTCAATTAATTATGCAGTGCAGCCTCGAGTTTTATTATATGCTATAAGGCCAACCTATTCGCGCGGTTTTTTCCCTTAACAATAGAGCATATTATGTAAACGACTTGAATCAATACTTAACTATTGACTTTGTCAGGCTCAGCGTATACAATATTACTTGCTGAGCCGAGCTAGCTCAATAGGTAGAGCAGCTGATTTGTAATCAGCAGGTTGCGGGTTCAAGTCCTGTGCTCGGCTCCAAAATGAATTCCTGGAGGGATACCCAAGCGGCCAAAGGGGGCAGACTGTAAATCTGTTGGCGACGCCTTCGAAGGTTCGAATCCTTCTCCCTCCACCATTTACGACGCGGGATGGAGCAGTTGGTAGCTCGTCGGGCTCATAACCCGAAGGTTGCCGGTTCAAGTCCGGCTCCCGCAACCA
>CAZBKS010000541.1:0-1956 GCA_964492475.1 uncultured Syntrophomonas sp.
ATAAGCATATTCTGTTCTCTACCTCGTATTGAAAATCCTTCCTGGGCCAGCAAACATGTTTCCATAATGGGAGCCAGATTGCATAATAATGGATTTACTTCCTTGCTGCTGAGCTCCAACTCCAGTGCCGATGCCAGGCCCTGGCTTTCATTGGTCAGCTTTAGCAGCATCACATCAGGGATTCCGATGGACAGGTTATTATACCGACTATCGAATATTATAACCAGATTCCCCTTTTCCCATTTATAAGGATTTATCTGGCTGTTGCTTACGGCATTACCTTTCTCATACATCAGCCGGTAGGTCATAATCTCATATCTGGAGGGGTAGGGACTCTGAATTGAAACCGGTACATTCAAGTTGCTGACTGCTTCAGCAAATTCTGCCAGGCCCAAAATTTCCCCTACCAGTATCAATTTATTAATGTCCCGGCTGGATAAGGACTGTTTTATTATGGCATAAGCCAGCGCTTTTATAAAATTATCTCCAAATACCAGGGAGAACCCTTCCTCCGGTTCCAGGAAAATTTCTTTTAGGCGTCGATCTACGGCCATAGCCTGAAGCTGAAAATCACGAGCCACCGCATAGGAGCGCTGCAGCATCATTTGCTGTTTGGCTGGTTCCAATATCTGAATATTTCCGTGGCCCAGCGGCAATACGATATTGCACCCCTGACAATTGATATCGGGCAGCTCAATTAGATTTTTTACCCGGGGGGAAAAAAAAATCGGGGTTAGTCTGTCCAAAACACCCTTTTGGTAGAATAACCCCTGTTTATCCCTATTTATTAAATTGAAAAAAGCAAAATCCAGGTCAAGCATCATAAGTCTCCAGGTCCACCACACCGGGCTTCATATTCAAAGCACTCAACATTTGATAATAATCCTCCGGGGAAATTTGCTCCAGAGGCCTGCCTATCAACGCTACCATCAAAGCTTCGATAACATTAGTGCCAAACGAACGCCCACCCATATTGGGGGTGGTAGTGATCACCTTACTGATACCCCGTTCTTTGAGTAATTTCATATCTTCAGCGGTGGTAGTATTGGTTATTATTGCCTGTCCATTCAGCTTTTCGGGGAGATAGCGTTTTATATACAGAAAATCTCCGGCAATAACCTCTGCATCATAATAATATTTTGAATGTTTGGGAATTATGACTTCCTGTTTATCCCCGGTTGGATATAATTTGTCAAAAGGCATACGCACAACAAAAGGGGCTAGCGTTCTGCCCACTAGCTTCAGAGCTTTTAAGGAATGCAGAGGAATGGGGATGTTCAGGGTATAAATCAAATCACCCAGAGTTAGCCTGGCTCCCACCTCTTCAAAAGCTTCCGCCATGCCAAACCGGTCCACGCCACACACCATCAGCACCTTCTTGCCTCGCAGATCCATTATTCCATCCTGCTGGACATCCAGTATACATTTTCTCTCCAGGGTATTTTTTAATCCACTGCCGTCAACCATAGGTGACTTTTTAGCCACCAGCAGTTTTTTGGCATCATTAATGACATATTTTTTACCAGCCACATATATATATAAATCTATGCCGCCCATACCAAAAGCAGCTACTTTACCGTCCAATTCTTTGATAAGCTCTATAGCCTTATCCCAATCCCCATCGGTACCTATTCTTTCTATGCTAAATTTTTCGCCCATAAAGTCAGTTTCAAAAGCATGATTCCGTTTGGAAGAACCCAGACTAACACTAACAATACGTCTCAAAAAAAAACCTCCCAGCATTATTTATTCGCAGCAATTTTTTATTTAAACCGAACCGTATGGCTCTGCTCTTTTTTCCCTTTATATTCTGCTCATCGAGCATCCTTAATGTTACGCAATATTTTTTTCAATTCCTCCGGGTCTACCCATTTATCCTCGGTTATGGGAGAAGTCCCGATTACTATGGATATGACCTGACTATCGATCATAGCTTCCAAAAGCCTTAATCTTTTA
>CAZBKS010000542.1:0-1946 GCA_964492475.1 uncultured Syntrophomonas sp.
CATAACCCCCTGTTATCTGCATTTATTCTCTCAAAGAGTTACATTAAAAAAGAAGAATGGCATTTAAAAAGAGAGGATCTCCTCAATATCTTCTAAGAAGGTATGCTTTTGATTCTTTCTAAAAATTAAGTGTAAATCTTTGCAATCGATACTATAATTATCATTAAATATATTAGAAACTTTGCTGGTACGTTAACTAAACTTGGATAGTTGATCTGTTAATTGTTCAAATGATTCCTTATTCCCATCCTTTTTTGACCTGTTTTTACTTCGTGAAAATAGAGCATAGAAATATCCAGCGCATACAAAAAACTTTTAAGGCCTATTCTCCATATTATAGCCAGCAGCGGTTGTAAATACTGCTTTTCAGGACTCCGGTCAACTTCCCGCTCGACGCAGGATAGTGGCTTTTCCCGTAAAGTCCGCAAAAAAGATGAATTTCCTGAATTTTAGAAGATCCCTAAAAACAGGTTAAAACCTGAAAATTATTCATTTAATTCCTAAATAGCAATAAGGTATAATAAAATACGATTCCGGTATTATAGCCAAAAAAATAAGGAATGTGTTGAAGTAACACATTCAGCCAGAGCTTGAACTTGCTTAATATTAGGAGCTCATGTTACCAGAGCTCATTGGATCAAACTTTATAGCCTTATCGTACACGATCTCTGAGTAGGCTGGTCCGGTCCTTGTTGTGTTTTCCATATAGAGTCTCCAGGCAATGAAAAGCGGTTGATCCGGTTCTATACCATAAGCTCCCACACCGTAGGGTACCTCATAGCAGTATTGATCATCTTCACTGCAGTTCCTGGCGAGTTTGTAAACATACAGGTATTTCGCATTGGGATTGTTGGGTAGGTATTCCTCAGCAGACCCGGTGAAATCTGCATCTGTGATTGCTCTAACACCGTTAAACACATCCGCGCCATATACTGCGAAGTTCGAGTACGTTGCCTTTCCTGTAGCTACATGGTTGACTCCATAGACGATTATGAATTCGTCGGAATCATTGCCCAGAGTAATTTCCGAGTCTCTCAGGAATGGATAGTACTGCGATGTGTCAAAGAAAGGAGGTGTCGGTGAAGAGATAGTCTGGTTTGCTGTCCAGAGATAGCACGCGTCGTTAGTGACACCCAGGACATTTATACCTCTCTGGATAGCGTCGCTCCCTATATGAACTGTCTGACTGGTCGGAAGCTCTGTTGCATTTGACTCATTATATTTGTTGATAATAGCAACCCTCAGCTCTTCGAGATCATCCATGAGGTCAAACTCTGTTTGTCCGGTTCCGCGGACCCTCAGTTCCGGATAATCATACGGGTCAAGCTGAGTAGTGTTATTGGGAGTAATCCGGAAAACAGTAGCTGGTGGATTAGTTATATATTCGTCGCCAGCCTGCGTGTCATTAAATAGAGCTGGGCGGAAAAATAAGGCAAATGTATCGGAATCATTCTCCAGGCCCATGTTCAACATGACTGAGGGCAACACCTGGGTATTAATTATATTGTCCGAATATTCTGCAGACTGGGCAGCGGCCCGGATGCGCTGGTCAATGCCTCTGTCAGCAGTAAGGATTATTATTGTAGTTTGATTGAATGGATTTCCAGGCTCCCCATCTGGAGTTCCTTCGGTTTTGATAACAAGGTTATTAATCGTATCTGCTATGTTAGCGAAGATCCATCTTCTCTCATTATCAATTGTCCTGTGCATAATGAAACTGTCGTAGCTGAAGTACCTGCATTCCGGCGCCGTTCTTCCCACGAAAACAACAGCTTCATCAGGACCGAGGTTCCAGAAAGGAGTTGTATTCTCTTTTACTCCAAGCGTACTGGTTATTTGCTTAATTTGTTCATCCACTTCATAACCAGGCGCCGGTGGAACAAAATATATCAGATCCTGCTTTCGGCAGGTAAACCTATAAATTAATATCATTAATTTTATATCTC
>CAZBKS010000543.1:0-1941 GCA_964492475.1 uncultured Syntrophomonas sp.
AACTGCGTCCAGGCCCTGCAGGACTTCTCCGGGGAGTATATGCACCGAGATGTTTTCTGTCTTGTCCAGATAAGTTAAGGCTTCACCAATAATATTTATAACCACCTCGGGATTAGTATTAACTTCTCCACCTATTACTTTCCTGGCAATAGCCAGTACTAGACGCATCATATCCGATTCAGCCGTTCCCAAAATTTGCATTTTCCTTCTGCCGGCTGCTTCAATAATTTCTTGGCTTTCCAGCGAGGAAGTTCTTCTCATTTTTTCAATTTCCAGGAGAGCAATTTTTCTGGTTTCCTCAATTTCCTGGCTGGCTTGTTTCAACCCCTCTTCATATCCCTTTTTGATGTTCTCGCCTCTGATCAATTCCGCCTCATCATGGGCCTCGGCTATAATACTGCTGGCTTCTTCCCTGGCTTTTTCCAGCAAATCGATAATCATGCTTTCTGTTTCCCGCAGAATGGCTTCACTTTCTGCTTTTATCTGTTCCAATTCGTCAGTCTTCATTTTGCTGGTTCTATGCATTCTGCCGCTACTTCGTTCATATTTCTCCTGCATTTCCCGGAGCTCATCAAATTGAATAACCGTGGGCTGGGAAACATATACTGTTGAACCCTTTATAACCCTAGACAATAATTTCATCTCCTCCGCCTCTGGCAACTACTATTTCTCCAACTTCTTCCAACTTGCGAATAGTATTGACTACCCGCTGCTGTGCTTCTTCAACATCCCGCAGCCTTACCGGGCCCATAAATTCCATGTCTTCTTTGAGCATATCGGCAGCCCGGGCAGACATATTGGCGAATATTTTCTGAGCTACTTCTTCGCTGGAGCCTTTTAACGCCAGGGATAGATCCTGAGAATCTACTTCCCGCAGTACTCTCTGAACCGAACGATCATCTATCATTACTATGTCTTCGAATACAAACATTAGTTTCTTGATTTCTTCGGCTAGTTCAGGGTCTTGAATTTCCAGAGCTTCCATAATGGTCTTTTCAGTTCCCCGATCAACCCGGTTTATAATCTCTACCACCGCTTTTATCCCGCCAGCATTGGTTAGTTCCTGTGGAGCTATGGATGACAGTTTGCGTTCCAGGACGCTTTCAATTTCTTTTATTACCTCAGGAGATGTAGTATCCATTACCGCTATGCGTTTGGCAACTTCCGATTGTCTTTCCGGCGAAAGAGATGATAATACCAGGGAAGCCTGTTCTGGCTCCAGATAAGCCAGTATCAACGCAATGGTTTGCGGATGTTCACCCTGAATAAAATTCAACAATTGGGCAGGTTCTGTTTTTCTCATAAAATCAAACGGCCTGACCTGTAATGAGGCAGATATTCGGGAAATAATTTCCAGAGTTTTTTCCTGTCCGTAAGCTTTTTCCAAAACCTCCTTGGCATATGCTATTCCCCCCTGCCCGATAAACTGCCGGGCCAAACACATCTCAAAAAACTCCCGGTTCAATTCGTCTATATTATCCGGTTGTACATGACGCACATTGGCTATTTCCAAGGTCAACTGTTCTATTTCCTCTTCTTTCAGATGCTTGAAAATCCGGGCGGACCTTTCTGGCCCCAGGAAAATAAGGAAATTTGCTGCCTTCTGTCTTCCGGTTAGTGTTTTTTTGTTTGCCATTTGCATCACCTCTGATCCTCTAGCAGCCAGGCCTTCAGTACTTGTGCAGCTGCTTCAGGACTATTATCAATTAAATTTTCAATCTCAGTTTTAATTTTTTGTCTTTCTTTTTCCTCGGGAGTGAGATTTTTTTCTACCAGATCCTGCATACTTAGTTCTTCTCCGACAATTACATCAAATTCGTTACTTCCCTCATCTTCTGCTGGAGTTCCCCTCTTTTTTCTAATGAATAAAGTAATAGCAACGAATAACAAGAGTGCTAACCCTGCCAGCAGATAAGGCAGTAATGGTGATGCCATCAATCC
>CAZBKS010000544.1:0-1940 GCA_964492475.1 uncultured Syntrophomonas sp.
AGAGGCATTGGCGGTATCCTGGGCGGCATGATCAGCGGAGACTAAACAGGGTAGGCCCAAACTTACTATATATCTATAAACAAAACAACACCAGCAATTAATATGCTGGAATAAAGCGGAGAATTGCTGCCATAACTTCAAGCTGCTTGCAGCGTGTAACTGTGGTCGCGGAGATTCTCCGCTGCTCTATTTTTATACATTATTATTTGACAAAAACGGACAACGCCAAGGGTATGCGGTTATTTTTGATAAACTAACCATTATAAGGATATTGGGCAGAAAATTGGTTAAGGCAGTGAATTTGCAAAATAACCATAGCAGTCATTATCTGTTGCAATCATGCAAAAAATGAAAGAATTTGGCGGTAAAAGATGCTATCTATAGGCATTCCGGGGTAGTAGAATTAAATTAATACTTGGTGTAGGTAATAAGTGGAAGCGCCCTGCGAGCACACGGAGTTAATGTTCGCATTTGCTCACTAATTATTATGGAAGGGAATTTTTGAATATGAGAATTAGTGTAGTGTTTAATTCTGAAAAGGAAATAGTGCTCCCAGTACAATATAATCACATCCTGCAAGGGTTTATGTATAAAAATCAACTGGATCGGGATTATAGCCAATTTCTTCACCAGGAGGGGACAGGGATATGTAATGGGAAGTTCAATCTCTTTACCTTCTCGCGGCTGATGGGGAAATTTAGCTTTAATAAGGAGAACGGGAAGATAACCCTGTTTCCTCCAGTACAGCTCATTATATCTTCTGCCGTTGATGAATTCATTATGGATCTGGCTGATAAACTGGTTAAGTCAGAGCTGGTATTTTTGGGAAATAATGAAGTGGGAATCGAGCGCATTGATATGCAGGAAGATATTGAGTTTGGAAAGAAAGTGCAGATAAAAATGCTTTCACCCCTGGTTGGATGTACCACCAGCATACGCGAAGAAAAAAAATACACCAACTATTACTCCCCCTGGCAGTCTCAGTTTGCAGAAATAGCCAAAAATAATCTGCTTACCAAATATGAAGTAGTACATGGTTTCCGACCGAGCAACAAGGACATAAAGATAATCCCCAACGGCAGTCAGGAAAAGAAGTTTGAAAAAATACTAAACTATCGAGGCACGGTAGTCAAAGGCTACGCAGGAATTTACTGGCTCAAAGGCTGTCCGGAACTAATAAAAGTGGCCTACGAAGCCGGTCTGGGTTTTAAAAACAATCAGGGATTTGGGTGCTGGGAAGTAGTAAAACAGGAAGCGGTATAGAAAAATTGTTGATTTAGGTATATAATGTAAGTGTATTTATAAAATGAAATATGAACATGAAAGTCATAACTAATGCCACACACTAACTTTATATACACCATGCCCAGACAAATTCTACCGCCGGTAAAACGGCGGTATTTTCTATTTCTGGGGTAGGCGGGGTGTTTGCAGAAAGAAGTCCGGGAACGTCTTTACAAGCAGAGAAACTGAAATATTTGCTTTAAAAAAACTGGGAGAGTGTTATCAAGCACTGCTTTTGCAAAAATATTAAACAGCAGCAAAGAATTATTAGGTTAATGACGATAAGATAACAGACGGATAATATCTCATTGGTTCTGCCATTGGTGAAATGCCAGTAATAAGCAGAACCCTGGCTCGTCGTTTAAGAATATTAACGGAGAAATAATTAATGCTGGAAAATGAAGCCGTATTTATTGTAATGCCTATAGCGGCAGGGGGAGTAGCTGCTCTATTAGGAATCATAATATACCTGAGGAAAATTGCTGGGGCAAGTACATTTTTGTACCTTTTGATGGCTACCGCTATTTATGGGTTTGGCTATGCTTTTGAACTAACCTCTGCTTCATTGGCAGATATGCTGTTATGGTCAAAAATTGAGTATTTGGGTATTGCTGTCATACCTGTATTTTGGGTTATGGTAGCGGTCAGGCATATTG
>CAZBKS010000545.1:0-1935 GCA_964492475.1 uncultured Syntrophomonas sp.
GTATTTACGGCTTTCCATGAATTGGCACATTATATGCAGGAATATGGGTTAATTAAATAGATCGTATATAATCTATTAAAGAGAGGAAGTCGATATTTTGTGTAAAAAAGAATTCAAACCATTACCCTTGGTTCACAATTATCTTGAAAAGTGGGCGGAAGAGACTCCAAAAATTCAGGCTGTAATACAATATGAAGAAGGAACCATTTTAAACTATGAGCAACTAAATGAATTGGTTGACTTGTATGCTCTTAAACTTGTGCAAATTGGTATTCGCAAAGGGGATCGTGTGGCGGGTATATGCTTGCATTGCATAAACTATCTGGCGTTGCAGTACGCGTGCTTTAAGATCGGAGCTATAATATGTCCATTGGATATCAAATTAAAACCACAAGAAATTGTTGAAGATCTTACTAAAATTAAACCACGATTGCTTTTGATTTTAGCAGATAAGATTGATAATAATATGCATGCTATCGTAGAAAAAGTACAGAAGGAATGTTCTTATGTTAATAATATTTTGCAATTTAATTTGAACGACAGCGTGATGCTGATTCCTGGTGCTGAGAATGCCGATGTTTTATTTGATATTAAGGCTTTAAGGAAACTGGCGCAAGATGAAAGTCTGGTTAATATTAGAAATGAAATGTATAACAATATAAGAACCCAAGATCCGGCTCTTATTATCTTTACTACTGGGACAACTTCAGGTATTCCCAAGCCGGCACTTTTACAGCATGAATGTATAATTGCCCAGATGGAGATTACAGAACGAGCGAGAAATAATCAAAGCGGCCAAGAATTGCGAATGATGTGTAGTCTGCCTGACAGTCATGTCGGCGGAACAACTATACAACCATATTCGGCCATTTACAGTGGGGGAACTGCTATCTTACTTTACCGTTTTCACCCAGTCAAAGTTATGGAAGCGATAGAAAAATGGAGGGCTACTTGGTTTGGGGCTGTACCTACCATGTATCGGATGATTTGGAATCTTCCCGATTATAAGAATTACGATATAAGCAGCTTGAAATGTGTGCAATATGCAGGATCAATTGTTGACCAGGAGTTTATTGTAAAATTGTCCAAGATGGCACCTCTTTTTGCCACATCGCTTGGTATGACTGAGACGGCAGGGTATGTAACGATTACACCTCCTAATGTGATACCTGGAGAATTAGTGGGTCAAGTTGGGATGGCAACTGATATTGCGAAGATTACAATTCGTGAACCTATGAACCAGGATGGCACGGCGGGGAAAGAGTTGCCACAAGGTGAAATCGGGGAGATTTGCTACCATCCACCGTTGGTGTTTTTGGGCTATTTTGATCAACCAGAGGAAACCGCCAAGTCCATATCTAAAGAAGGCATACTTTACAGCGGCGATTTAGGGTATTTTAAGGATATGGTTTACTATAAAGGACTTTTTCTAAAAGGCAGAAGCAAGTTTATGATAAAACAAAAAGGCTATAACGTATTTCCTGATGATGTATCTAACTTTATTAAGTTAATGCCGAAGGTTGCTGATGCATGTGTGACCGGGGCAAAACACCGCTTGTTTGATGAGGGAATTATCGCATTTGTAAAACCTGAACCGGGGATGAGTCTTACTGCCGAGGAAGTATCGGATTATTGCCAGGGGATTGCTTCCTATAAGCGCCCGCAGCATGTGGTGATTTTGAGGGAAGATGAAGACTTCCCTACCAACCGGGTAGAAAAGATTGACCAAATCAGTCTGAATGAAATGGCCGCCAGAATTACTGAGGAATTAAGGCAACAAGGTAAGTGGGATGTGGGAATCTAGGTCGCTAGGAAGAAACCAAAAATAGCGGATAATCTTTTTATTGGCAGCAGGTGAGAAATATTATGAAATATTTGAGCTAAAGGAGCATTTAAATGCCGTTATACGAATTTGAAGGGAAAATTCCTAAAATA
>CAZBKS010000546.1:0-1934 GCA_964492475.1 uncultured Syntrophomonas sp.
CAGCATCCGATAAAACAAGATGGCAAAAGGGATTGTGCCCTGGAAAACTGGGCCAGGGGAAAGGATTGGAAACCTCTGGTTGGGGATTTTAACGGGGATGGTATAGATGATGTGGTGGTATGGAATTATCTGATCGGTGATTGGCAGGTGGCTATCAATGACGGATCGGTATTGACCCCGGACCAGGGCCGCGGAGATTTTAGCTGGCTTCGACCATGGGCGCGGGGAAAGGACTGGGTTCCTTTCGTCGGTGACTTTGATGGCAACGGTAAAGACGACATTCTGGTATGGGACCCGGGCACCGGCATCTGGCAGGCCGCTTTAAGTGATGGCAAGCAGTTTGTTCCCAGCCCAGGTCGGGGTGATTATATCTGGTTGGAGGGGTGGGCCATTGGGAGCGGCTGGGTCCCTATGATTGGGGATTTTAACGGAGACGGCAAAAGCGATATCGTGGCATGGAACCCTGATCTTGGTGAATGGCGAGTGGCTTTGAGCAACGGCACCCAATTAGTTCCTGAGCCAGGAAACGGTGACTTTATCTGGCTGCGTCCCTGGGCCCTGGGATACAACTGGAAGGTGCTGGTAGGTGACTTTAATGGTGATGGATACGATGACATCGCGGTAGTGAATCCTATCAGGGGGGAATGGCAGGTAGCTTTGAGCACCGGAAAATATTTTCGACTCACCGGGAATATATTTAATCCCTGGGCTGCTGATCCCGATATGGAACCCCATTCAGGAGACTTCAATGGCGATGGGACCTGGGCTATAATGGCCCGCCATCCTTACCTTAGAAACGGCACTCTGGATGTAGCAGTGTCAGTTATAAACAAATAACAGGAAAAAAGGCAATATCATTGGCTTCACTTTATAGCTGGCCTTCATTTAGAGTGGCGCTATGTTGAGGACAAGATTATGGTGGGGCAGGGTCAAGGCGAAGGATTGCCTGAATTATTCTTGGTGAAAATAAAGTTAGAATATTAGGCCAGGTGGTCCACAGAATTTATGATGTTGTTCACATAGGCCTGAGTTTCTTTATAAGGGGGAATGCCACCGTATTTACGAACTGCGCCGCTGCCAGCATTGTAAGCGGCCAGGGCCAGGGGTAGACTGCCGTTAAATTCGTCCAGTTTTTGTTTGAGATATCTGGTTCCGGCCATAATATTTTCTTCCGCATTAAATGCATTTTTAACTCCTAAACTCTGAGCGGTAGCTGGCATCAACTGCATCAAGCCCAATGCTCCGCACGAAGATTCTGCCTGGGGATTAAAAGACGATTCCTGTTTAATAACTGCACTGATAATATTCTCATCTATACCATAGGTCTGACTGGCCTCACGGATAATCTCGCTAAAAGGTCGGCTGGTGGAGGCAGTTTCTGTTGTGCTGGTTTCAACCCGGCTGGTTTGATTCGATAACGAGGCAGTGTTCAAAGCCTCTAAAATTTTAATGAGGCTGATGCGACTGAACATATCAATAAAAATATTATTCATGCGGCAGCTCCTTTACTTTACAATAGTTCCATACCATCCTGCAAATTGTCTTAACTAAGGTTCATAAGTACTAGCTAATATATAAAATTAGGCTAATAACCTTATATAAATATACTATTTTTGCAACAAAATGAAAAGATTAATGTAAAAAAATTATACAAAAACAACCGGTTTGATGACCGGCTGTTTTTATTTCTTGATTTATTTTACACCCAAATGAAAGCAAACATTAGCGCCAATTCCATGATCCAACCAACCACAACGGGACGGGCATATTTTAAACCCGGGACAGAATGATCACCGCCGTATATGATGCTTTATAATTTCTTGGAGCCTGAAACAGCTAAATCATCAAATCCACCTGCTTGGAATCAACATTATCGCACTTTATAACCCGGTTCTCCCAGGTGCGGATGGTCAATTCCTCATCATCCAGAGATA
>CAZBKS010000547.1:0-1933 GCA_964492475.1 uncultured Syntrophomonas sp.
GAGCAATCTCTTTCATACAAGTGAACAATATTACCATAATTATCTCCCAGTATCTGTACCTCTATATGTTTGGGGTTTTCCAGGTATTTTTCAATAAAAATTTCGTCGCTGCCAAAGGCTTTGCCGGCTTCATTCCTGGCACTGTGAAATTCCTGCAGCAAATCAGCTTCAGATCTGACAATCCTCATACCGCGCCCACCACCTCCGGCGGATGCTTTGAGCATAATCGGGTAGCCACACTGCCGGGCAAACTTGACCGCCTCAGGATCTGACTTGATAGGCTTCTCTACCCCGGGTATGATGGGCACGCCGACTCCCTGGGCAAGCAATTTCGATTTGATCTTATCCCCCAACTGGTCCATCATCTCCGGAGTCGGGCCAATGAATTCTATACCCGACTCTATACATTTTTCGGCAAACTCAGCGTTTTCGGCCAGGAATCCATAGCCCGGATGAATAGCGTCCACGCCCTTTTTAATAGCCAGATTGATTATCTCTTCTATATTCAAGTAGGCTTCCACCGGGCCTTTATTATTACCTATTAAATATGATTCATCCGACTTGGTTCTGAACAAGGCTAGTTTGTCTTCCTTGGAGTAAATGGTAACTGTCCTGATGCCCAGTTCCTGGCAGGCTCTGATCACCCTTATGGCAATTTCGCCTCGATTGGCTATTAAGATCTTCTTAAAATTTTTCACTGTAATCCCGCCTCGTACTTTTAATATGTGGACATTCCTTCTATAATGGGGATATTCCTATGTAATGGGGACATTCCTGCCTATACTCAGGGACATTCCTTCAACCAAGTATCTCCAAGGAAGGTGTGTCCCTGTTCCTTAGCCGCTCCACGGTAGGTGTGTCCCCTTTCCTTAGCCTGAGAACCTCACCACACTGCGCACCATCTAACGGTTGAATACTATTTCCTCAATGTATTATACTCCATAAATATACCTGTTCTTTGTATACTTACAAATATGAGCAGGGGCAGGCCCGATTAGAATATAACGGTATTTTTCCGGCCGCGCTGCATAAAGCTGCAGGCCAGGCCATGGTGAGTTTAGTGGTCAAATCTTCCTTGAGTCCGGGAAAAGGTCCGGTCCCCCTGTTCGCTATGAATGTATCGTTGGGTGAACTTCTCAACGATTTTTTTCAGGTCATCATCGAGCAGATTCCAGGCCTGATTCACTATGGATTCGGGTATATCTTTGTAAAAGGCCTGGGCAATGCCTCCAGCTATGCAGGCCATGGTATCACTATCGCCCCCCAGGGAAATAGCTTTACGGATAGCATCTTCATAGCTGTCAGACTCTAAAAAGGCTATGATGGATTCCGGAACTGAACCCTGACAGCTCACGTCAAAGGAGTAATGAGGTCGGAGTTCATCCAATGTTCGGCTCAGATTATAGGCAAAGCGGCTTTCAACCTGTTTTTTTATCTCTGATTTGCTCTTACCCTGTCGGCCCATCCATATAGCCAGGGCGGTGGCCTGAGCACCTTTGAGCCCTTCCGGGTGATTATGAGTTACCTGGGCCGTCCGAAGAGCCTCAGTCAATACTTCATCCTCAGTACCAAAGGCAAATCCTACCGGGCTGACCCGCATGGCTGAACCGTTGCCAAAACTGCCATAGGGCTGCAAATCGTTGCTCCTCAACCATTGAGCAAAAGAACCTCCATAGCCGGCACGCGGGTATTTCCTGCCATACTCCCATATAGTGCGGGCATAGTCTTTTTGGTGCAGAATCGCATCAGCCACTGCTACAGTAAGAACCGTATCATCAGTAAACCTGGATTGGGACGAAAACAAGGCAAATTTCGTTGTTTTAACCGAACTCCATTCATAAGCCGACCCGACGATATCTCCAATAATTGCTCCCAGCATATTTATCCCCTCCTGTGGGAAACGGGGACAGGTTCCTTTACCCAATAGTTATCG
>CAZBKS010000548.1:0-1931 GCA_964492475.1 uncultured Syntrophomonas sp.
CCTCCCTCGTGTAAAATATGTTCCGAAACGTCCCTCTAATTATTCTTGAAGATAAATGATTTTGCAACCAACGGTCAATTGATATTTTTCCGGTTCTTCTTCTTTTTAATACTTGGACCATGGTCAGAAATGGATAAACTGACCTTGAGCAAATATCAAACCCAGGTCACATATGATATAATTTCCAGTAAAGCTAAGGATGGGATTGAAGTTGAAGCATGGATAAACCCCAAGACAAAGTATTTAAAGTGCTGCATGATCTTAACATTGAATACCGGCTGGTGAATCATCCGGCTGCTTTTACTGTAGAAGATATGGACAAAATGGACATGAACCGGTTTGGCCATGGCTGTAAAAACCTGTTTCTGCGGGATGACAAAGGCCGGCGGCATTTCCTGGTGGTTCTGCTCAAAGACAAAACTGCCGATTTAAAGAGCATTCAAGCGCAGTTGGGCTGCAGCCGATTGGGTTTTGCTTCGGAAGAAAGGCTTTTTAGATACCTGGGTCTTCATAAAGGGGAAGTAACGCCACTGGGCATAATCAATGACTCTGACGCAGCGGTGGAGGTAGTGCTGGACAACGATTTAATTGGAAAACCCAAGCTGGGGGTTCATCCCAACGTCAATACGGCTACCGTATGGATTTCTTATGATGCTCTTAAGAAAGTCATCGAACACAACGGCAATAGGATTCACTTCGTAAATATTTAAATAACATTCCCTGGAATAATAATTTATAAAAGGAAAGAAACCGGTTGACCATTAAGATGGTGCACGGTAATGAGATATATAAGCATGCAAAATAAATAACAGCAATAAAAAAACGGGCAAATAGGCTATCCCAGGAGTTTACAACGGACTGTAGAGATAGCCTATTCCAACCAGCAATCTCTATTTAACTACTTTGAACCCGGCCTCATCAACCGCCTCGATCATAGCAGCCAGTTCAGGCGAACCAGCAACTACAGCTTCCTTTTTAGCCAGATCCACCTGTACACTGCTTACACCATCTACCCCTTTAAGCGCCTTTTCCACTGCCATTTTACAATGATTGCACTTCATTCCTTCAATTTTAAGTACAGTTTCACTCAATATTATCACCTCCCTGGCAAGATTTCCTGTAATGCACGCCAAATCCAGATAATAATCCCCTGCTAATCCATCAGCTTCTTACCGTAATTGGTGAGCAGCAAGGAATTGGTCACCACTGACACAGAGGAAAAGGCCATTGCCAACCCGGCCCATTCCGGTGGCAGGAGTTTTCCGGTGATGGGATAGAGAACGCCGGCCGCCACCGGAATTCCGATCACGTTATAAATCAAAGCCCAGAACAGATTTTGTTTGATTTTATTTAGAGTCTTCCTGCCTAACCGTATAGCCCTTTCCACATCGAGCAGGTCATTGCGCACCAAAATGACGTCCCCGGTCTCCTTGGCCACATCGGTTCCTGAACCAATGGCAATCCCAATATCAGCCTGGGCCAAGGCCGGAGCATCATTGATCCCGTCCCCCACCATGGCTACCTTGAGACCTTGTTCCTGGTATTTCTTGACTATATTGATTTTGTCCTGGGGCAATACCTCCGCCTCAATATCATCTATACCTACCTCCTGCCCTACTACCTGAGCCACCTTCTTATTATCCCCGGTAATCATGAAAGTCTTCAGGCCCAGTCTTTGCAAGCGTTTGATCGCCTCCCGGGTAGTCTCTTTGAGGACATCAGCCAGTGCAATCAGGCCGACCGCGCGGCCATCCAGAGCAACCAGCATGGTCGTCTTGCCCTCGGCGGCCAGGCGTTGGAAATCAACTTCAATGTTTTTAATATTCACGCCGTGCTTTTCCATATGCCTCATATTACCGATGAGCAGGGACTTGCCTTGGTAAGTGCATATGATTCCATGCCCGCTTTCCTCCTGGTAGTCAGCAACTGTA
>CAZBKS010000549.1:0-1927 GCA_964492475.1 uncultured Syntrophomonas sp.
GCAAAGGCAAAAAGAAAGCTACTAAAAAGAAATAAGGGGAAACTAGAAAAAAAAGAGATACGCAGTATCAGCGTATCTCTTTTTTTCGTTAACACAGGTTATAATAAATCATCATTCCAGCGTAAAAGCGGCAGCTTGAGGTTGATTAGCTTTACTGGGTGACTCCGCCCTGCCCAAACGCCTTATTTTTAGAACTATATTATTCCCGGTGGCATTATTAATGATAAAAAAGGAACGACCAGGAAAAAGACCCTGGTCGTTGAAAGGATTAAAGACTGTTGTATATATTAACCCCTGAGCAGGTCACCAGCGATAACCATGCGCTGCACTTCACCGGTACCTTCATATATCTGGAATATCTTGGCATCTCTCATCAGTTTTTCTACCGGATATTCTTTTGTGAATCCATAACCGCCGAATATCTGTACAGCCTCCACTCCGCACATCATGGCAGTGTCTCCGGCATAAGCTTTGGCCAATGAAGCGGCCTTGCTGAAGCGAGGTACATCCATATCCTGCAGCGAAGAAGCTTCCAGGTACAGGAGCCGGGATGCTTCAATATGCATAGCCATTTCAGCCAGTTTAAACTGGATGGCCTGGAAACTGCAGATAGGTTTGCCAAACTGGGTGCGCAATTTGGAGTATTCAAGTGATTCATCCAGGGCTCTCTGGGCCACGCCGGTAGCCATGGCTGCAATACTTGCTCTGGAAATATCCAATGTTTTCATAACTACATACCATCCCTGACCTTCTTTACCCAAAAGGTTCTTGGCAGGAACGCGAACATCTTCAAATATTACTTCAGTAGTATTGGAAGTGCGGATACCGAGTTTGTCTTCGACTTTGCCTATGCTGATACCCGGGGTATCTCTGTCAATCATGAAAGCGCACATGCCTTTGTACCCCATGCTTTTATCCAGAGTTGCCAGGAGAGTATACTGACCAGCTATGCCGCCATTGGTGATGAACTGTTTAACTCCATTGATTATGTAATCATCACCGTCTTTCACACAGCGGGTGGAAAGTGATCCTGCGTCAGATCCTGCTCCAGGTTCAGTAAGACAAAATCCCCCTAATACTCCCTCGTTCTGACGTCCAAACCACCATTTTTTCTGCTCATCATTGGCAGCAACCAGAATGGGGTCAGTGGCTAAGAGAGCACTGGCTACCATGGTAGTTCCTATACCTGCGTCTCCCCAGCAGATTTCTTCGGCTACGGTATTCTGAGCTACATGGTCCAGACCAACTCCGCCGTATTCTTCCGGGCAAGCCAGAGTCATAAATCCCAGTTCCTGCATTTTCTTAATGACATCCTCCGGATAGTGATGGTTATTGTCCCATTCACTCGCGAAAGGAGCTATCTCATTTACCGAAAAATCATGGGCCATTTTCTTCATCATCTCTTGTTCATCTGACAGACGAAAATCCATTAATATTCCCCCTCAATTTTTATAATATAAATTTCGATACACAACACATGGCAAACTAAATATCTCTGGTCCAGAGCGAGCACATTCCGGATCCGCCGCCTACGCATAGCGACGCGCCGCCCACAGTTTTGCCCTGTCTTTCCAGTTCGTAGTACAGTGATACTATAATACGCAGTGCGGTACATCCAACCGGGTGACCCAGAGCTATCCCGGAACCATTGAGGTTGCATTTGTTCATATCAAGTTCTATGCCGAAGTCTTCCTTTAACATACGACCAACACCCAGGAACTGAGCCGCAAAAGCTTCGTTGATTTCCCAGTAATCAATATCTTCAAATTTTAATCCGGCATTTTTCAAAGACTTAGGAATAGCGAGTGCGGGGCCCAGACCCATGAGTTTGGGGTCAACTCCACCATGAGTAATATCAATAAGCTTCATCAAAGGTTTGACCCCCAGTTCAGCAGCTTTTTCTTTGGACATTATCACAACCGCAGCG
>CAZBKS010000550.1:0-1901 GCA_964492475.1 uncultured Syntrophomonas sp.
TTTAAAATATGATACTTGTTGCTGCGCCTGGAACCCACAAATTTGGCCTGGCTTGCTTCTTTTTCCTTGTCCCGGTCGTAATCGCTGCATTGATTCCACATACGCTCTGTGGCCTGAGCCCTGAGATTAATGGTAGTTGCAGGAACAAACGGTATAGCTATTTTATAGGGATACTGGGCTTCTATAGTCAAATATTCGTTGTCAAAGACCACCCGGGTTACTTCAATATTATTTATATCCAGCACGCTTTTATCGGCATAGCCTTGAACTATGGGTGTAGCTGCAGCGCATTCCACGGCATTAACCGCTTTCTCTATGGCTCTTTCCACCGTTCCGGTAAAAGTAAGGTTAATACCCAGCGACTGAAGCACGCTTTCAGCTTCCTTTATTTCACCCCAGGTACTGGCGGTCTTATTGATATAAGAGCTGGTTTTTTGTCCCAGTTCAGTCTCTCCCATCTCCCCCATAAGGACATAGGCAGGATAAATATGAGTAGCCAGCTGCTTTACAGTTTCGTTGGTGGCCGACTGTATGGCCATTTGAAAGATAGCCATCTTGGTCATGATAATCATGGCAATAACAAAGGTGACAAAGATGGGCATGACAATAGCTGCTTCCAGGCTTATACTCCCATCAATTCTCTTTCTGAATGACATACTCTTCCTCCTAGTAGTACATAGCTGCATTTCTATCTATGTAATAATAACCATCCCGTGCTTTGCCCAGAGCCTGCATCACCCCGGGCAGAAACCATAATTTCAACTTCGTTTGGGCAGTGCCCTGTATATAGCTCGGGGTGTGGGTTAAATCTATCCCGGTATTCAAGTCCATCAGAGCCTGCATGCGGTTTATCTTTCGGTCATGGTTGGCCTGCAGGAGAAAGATTCGCATATAATCCTGGTAGCTTATCTGCAAATCGCTGCCTGGCATTTTTGACTTGGTAAGGCTGGGATAAAGATCAACTGTCCCTCCCCCGATAAGTTTACGTTCATCATCAGCCGCCATAAGAGCGGCATAGGTAGCTGCAGCTATTATTATCGCTTTGGGGTCAACCAGCTTGCTAAATTTTTTCAGGCCTACGATCAAATGCAGGGCCAGGCGAATGCCATAGATCTCAGCCGCAGCAGCCGTGAAATTAGCTCCGTATGAATTGATACCATAAGTGATATACTCAACTTCTTCATAGCCGATGCGGTGATCCTTTCTCAGTTTGCACAGCCGGTCCTCGCCTTTGTTGTCAGTGGTGTGACAGTTGTAATACATCATGGCATATTCATTGACTAAAAAGGTATCTCTGCTCTTTATCAACAAACTCAAAAAACCATCTTTAAAACCGGCTTTGGTCTCTTTCACAGCTGTCTCAGCTGCTGCTTCATTGTCTTTAGTAAAAGTTATCCTTTCCTCGGTAAAGGCATTATACTTTTTTGCTGTTGTTTCTAAGGCTATATATGCTTTTTCGATTTTATCAGAATCGCCCAAGCAGGAATCTGCAATGTCATCCACTTCGCTGGTATTAAACTTTTCTGTCTTTCCGGCAGCATTAAGAGCCTCCTGTTCCGCCTGTTCCCTGGTGCATATGGGCTTTTTGCGCTCAGCTTCCAGCTCCTCCCGCTCATCCAGCATCTTTTCAATACTGTCGATACTGCTTTGGGTCAGGTTGGAACGAGAACAAAGGCTGTCTAATTTGTCCAGCTGCGCATCATACTTGTCGAAAAACTCATCCTTCAAAACTGTATCGTCAGGGTGATTATTAGTATATTCCACCATCAGGTCCCTGTTAGCTTCGACCAGGGCCGCCATATCATTGTTTTTTGCTTCGGCCTGCTTTAACCTCTCTAAAGCGTCATCAATATCATCCTGAATCTTATCCAGCTTTTCCCGCCGTTCTTCCTTCTCCTCGT
>CAZBKS010000551.1:0-1900 GCA_964492475.1 uncultured Syntrophomonas sp.
ATACTTATAGAGGTCAATTGTGAATCTAAAAGATTAATCGGACAATAGTGAAAAGAAATGAAAAAAATACTGCTGTTCCTCGTACTTTTTCTTAATTTGTTCCCATTGGGTTTTAATTTTGAAAAAGGTGAAATGTTATTTCCGGGCTCATTATATGGTCAATATCAAGGCGTCGAGGGTGAATGCATAAACGGATATATGACCTGTGATTGTGATGGATGGATTTTATTTCTTGAATGTTCAGATCCTGGAACTATTGACTGTCAATGCATTGATTCTGTCATCATCACTCCCCCATCTGATTTTACTTGTCCGATATGTGGGCAGGATCCATGTGTATGTGGTTATTATGATCCATGCTCTTATGGTTCGCCAGATTATTCAGACTGTGCTTGCCTTGGGATTAATTGCGACTATGGCGGATGCGATCCAAGTTCTCCATATTATGATGAATGTACTTGTCTTGGCATAAATTGTGATGATGGAGGTGGTGATGGCGGAGGTGGTGATGGCGATGGCACAAATGACGGAATCTATAACTTTGACACATCAAATTTGTCTACTACAGCTCAAGAAAAATTTGATACAACAATTGAAGAATTAGAGCAAAACTGCTTTCTACAGCAGTTATTGAGCTCACTTGATTCGATTAGTATTAGAATGGATTCAACAATAAATGCAGAAGCTGGGTATAATCCTTCAACTAATTCAGTAATTTATAAAGATGAAAGTAAGATAAACGCATACAATACAACCGGGGAAATGTTCCATGCATATCAGGATACTTTTTATGGCAACTATTTGGATGACTTAGGTGCATTAGCTCCAGGGCGGTCTAATATTGAGTTTGAAGAGAAGTTCGCTGGTTTACTTGCTCGAGTAATTGCCGGATCTTATTTTGCAGAGATTGAATCACTAATGGGAGTAGGACAATGGATAGATGATCTCATTTCCAATAATAATGAGGAATTCCCATCTTCGTTTACACCTGAGCAATCAACACAATATATGATATTCCTTAATAACTTCAGAGAATGGAATGCTACCAATCCTGCTGGTGACCCCAGATATGCAACACCAGTTGACCCAAATTTACCATCTTATCCAGCCGCTGTAATTGAAATAATTAATAATTCTACTTGCTATGAAAATAATTAATCTATTAAGAAGCACTTTTTTTCTCACTACTTTACTTGGCCTATCTTGCTGCCATGTAACAGAAAAGACGCCCCGTGAGAATACTATAGCTGATGGGACGCACAAAGACAAATTAATACAAAAGCCTTACGTTACGAATCCAGCTCGCATTAATCAAGATACCACATTCAAATTATACCACCTTGAGCATGATACTCTATTTATAGGTAAGCAATATCCTCCTGAAGGTTTCAAGATGAAATCTAATACATCAACCTATTTCTTTTATCAACAAGAATCCAATGAAAGCAAGGCAAAAGTCGAATCTTGTTTTAGGCCAGATCGTCTTGAGATTTTAATTCAAAATCGCTCATCACTATTTTTAAATGTATACCTAGATCAGGCAGGTATCGTACAAGAGGTAGAAATAAAAATAAATGACAGGGATAAAATTTATATTAGTGAGGAGGAGATCAAATGTATCTGTAACAATTTAAAAGGTTTGAAAATACCCATCCCGTCAGAGCTTTCTCATTTTCCATTCGTTAAAATGTCTCAATCAATTAGGTTCAAAAATTTTATTTCACCAACACGATGAAATAATGATGAACTAAACGGCTTATAACAGGTCGGTATATGCAATAGGCGCTCCGCACCGCGAGAATCTTCTGGCCAAAGAGGACCGCTTAGTGGTCAGCGGTGCGGCCCGCCCCGGCTCCTGCCGGGGACCCCCTGGTGGTGTCACGGTTTTTGCCAACGCGAG
>CAZBKS010000552.1:0-1894 GCA_964492475.1 uncultured Syntrophomonas sp.
GTACGACCGAGTGTAATAATCGCCCAGCCCATAGCCGTATCTGCTAAAACAGCATTCATGCCCCCGTGAAGCCTTCCCCGGATGGTAGTATATTCCCGCCCTGGATGAATCTTTATACCTGCTTCTCCTTTTCCCAGGTAAATCAGGTTCATATCCAGCGTCTGGTGAATAGGAGGTGAGTTCCATTGCCTGCACAAGAAATTGAACAAATCAAGGTCCAACCCCCTGTTTTCAATATCGGTCGTATTCATGTTAATAACCCCACAAATCTTGTTTTCTCATATACTTCATTCCAATTGATGCCTTAAAAATAGTTTCCTGATTTGTATAATTACCTGGATTTACTACATTTACAGAATAGCAGCAGATGGAAAGATGGTAAAGAGCTATTCTCCAGAATAGGATGCAAACAACAGTTGAATGTATTATCATTTCAGAGTAAGTTTCAATGGGATTTAACAAAATCAATCGCTTAAACTGTAAAATTTACTTCAAGATACCGCCTGTAAAATACTGGTGCAAGTATATGCTGGGAGTTTGTTATGAATATTGATTGGAAAAAGAATATAATACTCTTTTTACTCAGCCAGACTATATCGCTTTTTGGGTCTTCATTGGTCCAGTACGCTATTTTCTGGTATGTTACCCTGACCACCCAATCGGGAATAATGATGACCATTTCGATAATCTGTGGTTTCCTGCCCACTTTTTTTCTTTCCCCCTTTGCCGGGGTATGGGCCGACCGTTATGATCGTAAAATGATCATTGTTATTTCTGATTCATTAATTGCATTATCAACCCTGGTTTTGGCCATATTGTTTTTTATGGGATATGATATGCTTTGGCTCGTTTTCCTCATATCGGGTATCAGGGCTCTTGGTACAGCCGTTCAGATGCCGGCTGTAGGGGCATACATTCCACAGCTGGTACCCCAGGAGGAGCTGACCAGGATAAACGCTGTCAACGGGACTATACAATCATTTGTTATGCTGATTGCCCCCATGCTCAGCGGTGCACTTCTAACTGTTGCCAGTATAGAAATAATATTTTTTATCGATGTTGCAACGGCCCTGTTGGCGGTTTCGATACTCTTTATATTTTTGCAGGTTCCTGCTCATGCCAGAGCTATGGAAAAAAATGCGATTGGTTATTTTTCCGATCTGCGGGAAGGGTTCAGGTATATTAACCAGCATGACTACATCAAGAAATTATTTCTGTTTTGTACGGTTTACTTCATTTTGGTGGCTCCGGTAGCATTTTTGACAGCCCTGCAGGTTACCAGAACTTTTGGCGGGGAGGTATGGCGCTTGACCTTGACCGAAGTTGCATATTCCACCGGGATGATGCTGGGCGGGATCATAATGGCATACTGGGGCGGATTTAAAAACCGGGTTCACTCCATGGCATTTGCAACCCTGATTGTGGGAGGCAGTACGGTCGGGCTGGGGACTGTACCGTTTTTCTCTGTTTATCTGGCATTTATGGTTTTAGCCGGTATAGTAATGCCTGTATTTAACACGCCATTTACAGTATTAATACAGGAAAGGGTGGAGTCTGATTTTTTGGGGAGAGTGTTCGGGGTGTTGGGGATGATTTTCAGTACCATGATGCCTCTGGGAATGTTAATCTTTGGTCCCCTGGCTGATATTATAACCATAGAGTTGCTGCTTATTGGAACCGGTATATTGATATTTGTGGAAGGATTTTTCCTGCTGGGCAGCAAAGTGCTTATTGAAGCCGGCAAGCCAATTGTGCATAATTGAATAAGAAAATAGCTCGGCTCCAGGCGTTCTTAAGCCTTCAGCTCCACCCTCAGCTAAATTTCATGAGTGGTTTAGGATGCGGTCATGGAGGGTAATATGAAAACAGGCGTTAGAAGTAAATAATTCCAAGC
>CAZBKS010000553.1:0-1890 GCA_964492475.1 uncultured Syntrophomonas sp.
GCAACCCGGGGCTCAGGAAACAGTTAACAGCCAGGTACCCGATTCTTCTGAACCGCAGCAGACTGAAAACACTCCGGTTTTTCTGAGTGAGAACCAGCAGAATATTAAAACTGCAATGTTGAAAATATCTGCCAGTGGCGAAGATGCCTCTGATAAAGCCATTAGTACGGCCCAGGGTTTGGGGGCACAAACCGAAAGCCTGGGGCGGCAGATAAAGAATGATATAACTTACAAGCAGGTCAAGATTGTAGTATCCCGGAATAATGAAGCTGTCCTGCTCAGCAAGCTGCGCAGCCTGGGTGATGTAATCAGTGAGCAGGAAGATTATAAGGACATATCAACTGCTTACCAGAATACATGGGATCAGTATTACAGTCTGAATGATCAGAAAGCCAGCAGCGATGATCCTGAGGAAATCGAACGCCTGAACAGCGAAATTAAAGCCCTGACTGATAAACTGGGAGCTTTTCAGCAGCAGGCGGATAAAGTTACTATCGTGCTGTGGCTGCAGGAGTAAAAACTATAGATAGGCTTATTAATTGACGTATATTTTATACCGTGATACCATATAATTACAAAAGGAGTTGCCGCTTTTTGCAGGGCGGTTGGTCCTTACGGTTTGCAGGCCGCTCTAACGGGCGGCCTAGCTATTTTCTATGTATTAAACACAGAGAAATAACCCCCAGGACTACTAAACAGAATTGAAACAACTCTGAATACGTAATCATAGGCATCACCCCCCTTCAGGGAAGTGACTAACCGCCAAACGGCAACTCCATTTACTTATTTTACCATATGGAAGGCTGCCTTGTAAGCAATTCAGTTCGGTCCAAATGAATTTTAGTACAATTTCTCTCTTGAAAAAAATATCTTTATAGGATAATCTATAAAATGTAGTAAGGTAGGTTCTATAAGCTAAAAATGGTAGTATGGTAGGATGGTGGGAATATAGACATTGAGGCAGTATGCCGTCAGTGAGATTCCTTGCTGATGGCTTTTTTAGTCTTTCTCACCCTCCCGAAGAAAAAGGAGGACAAATCAAATGATTATTGTAATGGAAAAATTTGCACTTAGTGCAGAAATTGAACAGGTAAGTGCAAGGCTCAAAGATCTCGGTTTTCAGGTGCACTTATCCCAGGGAGTGCAAAGAACTATCATCGGGGCCATAGGAGAAGGGATCCAGGAAAATATGGATTCATTCCTGGTTCTCCCGGGCGTGGAGAACATCGTTCCTATTATGCAGCCTTTTAAATTAGCCTCCCGGGAATTCAAATCTGAGCCAACTGTAATTAAAGCCGGCAGCGCTGTGATCGGGGACGGGTCTATTCAGATAATAGCCGGACCCTGCGCGGTTGAAAGCCGGGAAAAATACCTGGAAATTGCGGCCCTGGTTAAAGAGAGTGGCGCTACCATGCTCCGCGGGGGGGCCTTTAAGCCCCGTACTTCACCTTACTCTTTCCAGGGACTGGAGCAGGCTGGGCTGGAAATACTGGCTGAAGCCCGGGAGTTAACGGGTTTACCGGTAGTTACGGAAGTAGTGGACCCCCGGTTGGTGGATTCAGTAGCAGAATATGCCGATGTTTTACAGGTAGGAGCCCGGAACATGCAGAACTACTTTCTGCTGCGGGAACTGGGCCGGATTGATAAACCGGTAATGCTGAAAAGGGGTCCTTCGGCGACTATCGAAGAGTGGATTATGGCTGCCGAATACATTATATCCAGCGGCAACAGTCAGGTAATTCTTTGTGAAAGAGGCATTAGAACCTTCGAAAAATATACCCGCAACACCCTGGATTTAAGTGCGGTTCCTTTAATCAAACAGCTCACCCACCTGCCTATTATTGTTGACCCCAGCCATGGTACAGGAAAATGGAAGCTGGTTGAGCCTAT
>CAZBKS010000554.1:0-1881 GCA_964492475.1 uncultured Syntrophomonas sp.
GGTGGGCCATGCTGAACTGAAAATATAGAGGGGTTAAGTATGAGTGTTCTGGCTGACATAGTACGAAACGTACTGGTTATTATTATACTGGCCAGCTTCCTGGAGTTGCTGCTGCCGGCCGGTACCATCAGGCCTTTTGTGCGTTTTGCTATAGGACTGTTTGTGCTGCTTGCAGTATTAAATCCGGTACTGGGATATATATTTCATGATAGTAATTTCCAGGTTAATTGGTGGGAGTATAAGATTGACGAAGATATGGGAGATAGTATTGTGGCTGAGGGACGACAAATAAATGAGCGTATGTTAAATCAAAACCAGCAAATGCTCCAAGAAAAATTGGAAGGCCAGATAAGCGCGGTTATTTTACTGGTGCCCGGGATTGAAGAGGTGCATACCGAGGCGGAAATCAAGGATGGTGCCGTTGATAGGCTTAGATTTACTGTCTACCCTGAAAAGACTGAGATAAGTGAAGATGCAGGCGAAATCAAGGTGTTTATCGGTGAAACGGAAGAATACTCAAGTGAAATGAAGCAGCAAATAGAAAAGAAAATAACTAATGTGGTCAACAATATGTATGGTCTGGGGGCTGAGAAAATAGAAATAAATTTTGAAGGAGGAGAATGAGGTGCTGGAAGAATGGATCAGGGAAAAATCTTCTGCGAGTAATGGGAATTCATTTTTACGTTCCAAAAAAGGGCAGTATCTGCTCATTATTCTGGTTTGTTTGGGGCTCTTGGCGCTAATTTGGCCGGTTACCGACAGCCCAAGTAATTCCAGGACTCAAAGTGCTGAAGAGGGAGCGGCTGACAATTATGGAGGCAGCAGCAGCAATATAAGCCAGGAAGTGGAATCCATACTGGCTAAAATCGAGGGAGCAGGTGAGGTGGATGTCAGTATAACCCTGGCTTCCAGTGGAATCAAAACCTATGCCGCCAATACCAGAAACGAAAGCCGTGAAAGCGATGAAAGCGACCGACAGGGAGGTAGTAAGAACAGCGTGGAACAAACCATAACCCAGGACATTGCTGTATCATCCGGAAGCCCCCTGTTAATCGAGGAAAAGAATCCTGAAATAATGGGCGTATTGGTAGTAGCAGATGGCGCCAGGTCACCCGAGTTGAGAGAAAAACTCACCTATGCGACAGCTACCCTTTTGAATATAGCAGTACATAAAGTGCAGGTAATGCCTAGAAAGGAGGGGAAATAATGATAATCCGCTGGAATAGAAATATAAAAAAATGCCTGTACATTTTCGTTGCAGTTATGGTGTTGTTATCAGCTGTTTATGTATTTAGAGACCACAATCGGGAGATTATAGATGCCACTTCGCCCGCCCCAGCCCTGGAGGAAGTGGATGACGGCATTGAAAAATTATTATCTGAGCAGGAAGCAGACAACTTCTTTGCTGAATATAGGATGGAAAGGGAAAGAATAAGAAGCAAACAGGTGGAAACACTAAAAGATATTATCAATCAAGAAAGCAGCAGTCAGGAAGCCAAAGATGCAGCGGCCCTGAGGCTGGTTAAGATAAGCGAAGATATCGAAAAAGAAATGAAGACCGAGAGTCTCATTAAGTCCAGGGGCCATGAGGACTGTGTGGTTATCATCCAGGCCGAAACAACTACCGTTGTCATACTAGCAGCTGCCTTAAGGGTTGATCAGGAAGAAGAGATTAAAAATGTGGTCAGTCGATCAGTACAGTGCAGCGATGACAGCATTTGTATCATCGCCCGGGAGAAGTGAAAAATAGGTTATGGAGCAGCAGCCGATACATGTCTAAAAGCATAAAAGATTGCAATATAGGCATTTTATTCATATAATTATATTAGTAAATTTGTAAGAATATGCTCAGGTCCAAGACCTGGGCGTATTTATCTGTAG
>CAZBKS010000555.1:0-1878 GCA_964492475.1 uncultured Syntrophomonas sp.
TCATCATAAAACCTGGTATGACGAAACCTATGGCGATAAAGCAAGTGGTGAATAACAGTTGATAATCTGTTGCTGTTAAAGGGGGAGTATACTCCCCCTTTATGTTTATTCAGGATATAGATAGGACGTTAATTGGTTTCTCAAACCCTAACATAGAAGCAGGCAAAATTCAGCAGTTCTATGTTTATCCCTTTATCTTAAATCTACTTCGAGGAGTGATAGTAATGAACAGAAATAGTCCGGTTGATCTGCCAGAGGGATATCTGGATTTCTATAAAAATCTGGAAACATGGCAGAATGAACAACAAATTAAACTGCAGAAAATATCTTCGGCCAAGCGGATGGATAATATACTATTATTAATCGCAGAGCAAAAGAGACCGGTTATAATAATAGATAAATATCTTATTGATCCGCAACAATACCGGACAGTTTTTCAAGGTTTGCTCGAATTCATGATTAAAGCACGCCCGGAATTAACAACCAGCCTGAATAATCTCAGGTTAAAAAGTGAAGCCCTGGATTATGCAAAACACATAAAAGACTTACTAAATAATGATTTTAAATCTTTTGCGGGATTGGCAGAAGAATATGAAATATCTTACGAATTAATGGTGTTTCTTTTCGACCACTCTATCCGACCCTTCTTGAGGTTATATGCTGCCCCTTACCAGGAAAAGTTAGCTGAAGATACCTATCAACATTGGGACTTCCCAACTCTATGTCCGGTTTGCGGAAGCAAGTCCCATTTCAGCCGCCTCAGACCTATTGATAATCGCAGGTTTATGTTCTGCGATCGCTGTTTCACGGAGTGGGAAACCAAATATCTGCAGTGCGTACACTGTGGCAATGATACACCTGGAACTATACAATACAGCAGCATTGAAAATGATGATGCTTACCAGATATATACCTGTGACAAATGTAAAGGCTATCTGAAGACTTATGATGAACGCCTGGGCGGAGGAAGTACCGACCTTTTTATAGCCAATATAGAGACCATTTATCTGGATATGCTAGCCCAGGAAAAAGGATATACCAATCACGATATTTAATCAATAATATAGAATCAAAATGAGTTAGGTATGAGGTTCCTAACTCATTTTTGATGCATAAATCAGCTGGATAATAATAAAAACAAAGCCGGATCAACAGAGGTTTTTTCGGCCTTGTTTTATTTGATGAAACCCTGGAGTCTAGTCTTCGTTAATGTCGGCATCACAGCGCCCAAAACGATGCCTGTGCTGGCGGCAGTTATTTACCAGTTCGTAATTGCCTCCCTCCAGAGCCAATATTTTAGAATTTATTATGGCATCCGCTACCTTCTGCCGAGCTTCTATCAATATACGCTGAAAAGTAGTCCGGGACACCCCCATTTCAACTGCGCAATCTACCTGATCCAATCCCAGCAGATCTTTCAAGCGCAGGGCTTCGGCCTCTTCTATTTTTAATATGATTTCTTCCAGATCACAAGCAGGCAAACCGGCCGGCTTAAAAAAATTTGACCTGGGTATATGGCCTACCCGTCGACATTTAGTTTTTCTAGGCATATACTTTCTCCTCTTTGTTGATTTTCATTGTCTACTGTATTATAACATGCAGTTATCTATGAAAATACCTTTTAAAGACGGTTAAATTAGGAAAGTTTAACCACCCTGGAGAATATTCCTGGCTACTGCGTCTCTTTTCCCGCCCAATGCTTTCTCCAACGGAATATACTGCAGGGCTTCGGTCCAGCAAAACTCTACGCATTGCGGTGATCCACCGCACAAATCGCATTTGAAGGCTGTACCTCGGGCCGGGCTGAAATTGGCATGTCCAAAGGGGCAGGCCTGCACACACTGCCGGCAGCCAATGCATAGAACAGGATTGATTGAA
>CAZBKS010000556.1:0-1864 GCA_964492475.1 uncultured Syntrophomonas sp.
GTGTTCCATGGCGGGATCACTTATCGGCACTTCTGGAAACGGGGGCAGGGATATACCGCTCCTGACATGGACTCCAAAGAGTTCATCCTTTCTTCTGGCCAGAGCTTTATCCAGAGCCTTGGGGTATCCATTAAAATACATATAATCTACCCAGTCTCCAGATTTGACTACCTTAACTGCCTCTTCGGGAGTGCGAAATTTCTCTTTGTACTCGCTTTTAAACATAAATACTCCTCCTTCCAAATTATAGAATATCCAAATTAGGGCTGTGCCGGGTTAAAAGAACTTGTATAACGGAAAGTTTATTGTTCAATGTTAACCATGCTAACCTCCCGTTATACTGATAATATAAGGGGGTCTATATCCTGGCTCCACCTTACAGAAACAAAAACTGATTCCCCTCAGGCTTAACCGCGGAGAACATCACCAGCGATTACCAATCTCTGCACTTCAGCTGTACCTTCAAATATCTGGAATATCTTGGCGTCGCGCATATATTTTTCTACCATGTATTCCAATGAAGCCATAGCCATTCCTCCACCCACGCAGATGGTTTTATCCCCAGTTCAGCCGCTTTACAACTTCCTTGACTTCCATTACTTAACTCCTCCTTCTAGCTCTGGCAGCAGGCAGATATGCTATAGCGCCAACTACCTCCCCTTAAATACAGGTTTTCTCTTTTCTAAAAAGGCGTTAAAGCCTTCCTTCTGATCTTCTGTAGAAAACAACAGTGCCCAGGATTTTTGTTCAAAGACCAGCCCGGAGGCCAAATCAACCCCACCCCCATAATTAATACACTTTTTAGCCGTTTTAAGTGCGATAGGAGACTTGGCGCCGAGTTTTTTAGCCAGTTTATGAGCTTCCTCCATGAGCACGTCTTTGGGAAATACTTTGTTTATGAGGCCAATTTTTAATGCCATATCCGAGTCGATGTTATCGCCGGTATAAATAAGGTATTTGGCCCAACCCGGCCCGATGGTTCTGGCCAATCTTTGGGTGCCGCCTGCCCCGGGTATAATGCCCAGGTTTATCTCAGGCAGTCCGAATACCGCACCTTCCGATGCCAACCTGATATCTGCTGCCAGAGCAAGTTCGCAGCCGCCACCGAGAGCCAAACCATTAATGGTTGCTATCACCGGTTTATCGAGATTGTCAATCTTGTCCACCGCTTCCTGAGCCAGAGCAACGAATTTAGCAGCCCTGCTGCCATATACCAGCAATTTTCGTGCCAACTATGTCTAGACCCCACAATTCTCGATTTTATGTACACCCACGTATGGCAGCATCATCTTTGTTTATCAATCCTTTGGCATTAACGCCATAGTTCCAGTTCAATACTTGCAAAGCATCCAATTCCAACCTCAGGCATAAAAAAAAGACTATTGGCAAAAATGCCAAAGTCTTCCCCAGAGCCTGGTAGTAGTGTATTTAAATATCCTGGATAGTACTATTTATGGAATCGTTACCAATCTGAAATGTGGCAGTAATTGCACCTACCGGACAGCCTGTGCGGCAATCTCCGCAGCGAATACATTCCCGGCTGTCAGGTTCCTTATACATAGCTACACCCATTTTGCAATTTTCGGCACATCTGCCACAGCCGATGCATTTATCAGCGTCTACCTGATATCTATAGATACTTATAGGATTGAACAGACCATATATTGCTCCCAGCGGGCAGATAATTTTGCAGAAGGGACGAAAGGATATAACAGAGAGTAATACTACCAGAATCAGCAGCAGGAATTTGAATAGAAACAGTTTCCCGGCGGCATCCCGTAAATCGGTATGCCTGGCCAGCAGTGGGACACCGCCTTCCAGGGTTCCTGCCGGGCATATATATTTACAAAAAGAAGGATCTCCC
>CAZBKS010000557.1:0-1863 GCA_964492475.1 uncultured Syntrophomonas sp.
TAGCAGATGGGTTCAAAGCAGGTCGTGATAATCTTATTGACATAGTTTAAATAGAAATGCTATAGTACAGGAAATTATATAATAAATGAGACGAGATGAGCCTAGTTTAGAAGAGATGAGATTAGATTAGTGAATTGGTGTTTTAATCGGTGCTCATTTGTGCACTGATTTTATATTTTCTGATTAAATCTCCTGAAGAACAGGGATATTATCAGACCTAGTTATTGCTTGCCAGCTATGCTTTGTACGCCCACCCCCTGCATTTCTTCCCATACCTTATTGGCGTATCATCTTGTTTTCTCAGATTAAAAATAAAATCTCAAATAAGTATTCTTTATTTAAATCGTCGGCAGCAGTCCCGGACAGGTCAATCGATATAGGGGCTTAATCCAGTTATAGGGAGGAAGATAAATGATTGTTATAGCCATGACGCGATGGCCCATTCAAGGCCTGGTTTTCATTTTTATCTGCTTACAGTTCAGGGGAAAGATTAGGGTGCTTATATAAAAGGAGGCAAATTAGATGTTGAATTCAGATGTTCTGAAGATGCCCACTAATGGAGGTTATTTTGAAAAATATGGGGGAAGGTTTATGCCCGAAACCCTAATGCCTGCCCTGCAAGAGCTTGAAACAGCTTATATGGAAGCCCGAAAGGATAATAGTTTTATCCGGGAGCTGGCCTGGTACCTGAAAAATTACGTGGGACGTCCTTCACTGCTTTATCCCGCTCAGCGATTGAGCAAATATCTGGGTGGAGCCCGGATTTATTTGAAACGGGAGGACTTGAATCATACCGGTTCTCATAAAATAAATAATACCATAGGCCAGGCTCTGCTGGCTCAGCGCATGGGTAAAACCCGGCTTATTGCTGAGACCGGAGCTGGTCAGCACGGGGTGGCTACAGCTACCGTAGCAGCACTGCTGGGCTTCGAGTGTGTTATATACATGGGCGAGGAGGACACCGTGAGACAGCACCTCAATGTATCCCGGATGGAACTCCTGGGTGCAGAAGTGATACCGGTAAAATCTGGCAGCCGGACCCTTAAGGATGCCATGAATGAAGCCATTCGAGACTGGGTCGGTAATGTGGATAACACCTATTACCTGCTGGGTTCCGTTGGCGGTCCTCACCCTTATCCGGTAATAGTAAGGGATTTGCAGACGGTGGTGGGACGGGAAACCCGACAGCAAATCCTTGAACTGACCGGAAGATTACCGGATGCAGTTGTAGCCTGTGTGGGAGGAGGATCCAATTCTATAGGCATTTTTCATCCATTTCTCCAGGATCTGGAGGTGCAGTTGATAGGAGTGGAAGCAGGAGGCAAAGGCCTGGACAGCGGCAGACACTCGGCAACTCTTAACAAAGGTCGCCCCGGAGTACTGCATGGATCATTCAGTTATGTTTTGCAGGATAGTGAAGGACAGATAAATGAAGTTCATTCTATTGCTCCGGGATTAGATTACCCCGGAGTTGGGCCTGAACATGCATATCTGAAGGAAAGCGGCCGGGTTAGGTATACCAGTGCAACTGACGTTGAAGCTCTGGGAGCTTTCAAACTGCTCAGTTTTACCGAAGGTATTCTGCCTGCGATAGAAAGTTCCCATGCTTTGGTAGAAGCAGTCCGCATGGCATCGAGTATGCCTGCAGATAAAATAATTGTAGTTAATCTATCCGGGCGGGGTGATAAGGATGTCGAGAGTATAGTTCAATACAAGGGGGAGCACATATGAGCATAATTACCGATAAATTGAGAAATCTGGCCAGCCTGGAAGAAAAAGGACTGATTACCTATATGACTGGCGGCGATCCAGATATCAATAAGAGCCAGGGAGTTTTGCTTGCCATGGCGAAAGCTGGAGCTG
>CAZBKS010000558.1:0-1855 GCA_964492475.1 uncultured Syntrophomonas sp.
CAAGAGCTACGGAAGTTGGAGATGGTCAGGCAAAAGGTTCCTCTCCCACAGCTCAGGGAAAACTGGTCACCAGTGGCTGTGATTGGCTCCCGACGCCTCTACTGTCTAGCCCAGTACATCATGGGCCAGGGAAGGTTTTTCGTATTTATTTCAAAAGCGGTTTTTATTATGATAATATATGCTTAAGAAAATTAGAAAAAATTACAGGAAAGAAGGAGTAGCAAAATTGAGTAAGTATCAAGCTTACAAAGAATCGGTTTTACAATATAGCCAGCGTCTATCCCAGAAAGGCTACACAGTCGGCACTGGCGGCAATATATCCATACTGATCGAAGGGAAAAATGTTATAGCAATAACTCCAACCAGCATGGACTACTTTGGTATTCACGTCGATGACATCTGCATAGTTGACTTTGAGATGAATGTCTTGGAGGGAAAATATAAGCCTTCCCTTGAAACCGAAATGCATATAGAAATTTATAAACAGCGGCGTGATGTCAATGCCATTATCCATACTCATCAAGTATATGCCAGCATATTCGCTTTGATCAATGAACCAATTCCATCTCTTTTTGATGAAGTAACCTTAAATACCGGACATATTATTGATATAATCCCTTATGCTTTATCAGGCAGTCATCAGTTATCCCAAAACATGGCGTACCACTTAAATAACCGCTGCAACTGTTATATTATTCAAAACCACGGAGCACTAAGCTTGGGAATATCAATTGAAAATGCCTATCGCAATGTAGAGCTTTTGGAAAAGATTTCTCGCACCTATTATTATGCTCTTACAAGTGGTCGTCCGATCACCAAACTGTCCGATGCAGTTGTTGCCCGTTTATGTAAAATGCTCTACGAAAAACAGGACCAGGAAATAGCCCGCAAAAGAGCCAGCCAATCATGATACGATCTTCGGCCTGCAAGCGAAAAAGAACCCCCGTCAAAATGCGGGGGTTTTCTTATTTATTAGTTACTCAACTTTCGCAGATGGTAACAGCTTCGGCGTGGCGAGCATTATACTTTGTCCCGCCGTCGGCCGGTCTTATTTTAGCCAATGCAGAAATGTTTTCTTCATACGTGATACCTGGTTGTTCAAGTTATTAACCCCATATTACCCGCCTTACCCTCCTTGCTAAGACAAAGCATAAAACTCGCCAGGTGGGTAAGTGCGAAAGTTGGGTTAATCATATTTAAATGTAAAATAACTTGACTTCCATATTAAAAGTGCTATATAATCAGTCTTGCGGGTAGACATTAATATCTTTATTCATTAGATTTTTTAGTATTAATCAAAACTGATAATGCATAAATATTAGGCTTTTATGCGGCAGTGGCGGAATTGGCAGACGCGCTAGATTCAGGTTCTAGTCCCGTTAAGGTGGTGGAGGTTCGAGTCCTCTCTGCCGCACCATAGAAATGACGAGGGTTTAAGCCCTCTTTTATTTTGCTCATTTTTACTGCCATTTTAAATTTACTGCCGTGTGCATTTGAAGCGTTCACTACTTGATTTGTTCTACCGGCGCCAATATATAATTAAAGAAACAAGAATGAGTAATCGGTGGAGAACCGGTTATTTTTTTAGCTCCCTTAATGATTTATCAGGCACACAGCGGAGACAATTTTGCCTGCCTGTGTGCCATTTTTATGCTATAACGGAATACATTTAGGTTTGCTTCCACTGGAAAAAGTAATATTCGTTATTATAACCAGGTATCACGTATGAAGAAAATAGTTCTGTATTGGCAAAAATAAGACCGGCCGCAACATTAATAACGACCATCGGGAGTATCGGTGGTACCCGCCACCTTAATTACGACCAACGGGAGTATCTGTAGTGCCCGATAGGGTG
>CAZBKS010000559.1:0-1848 GCA_964492475.1 uncultured Syntrophomonas sp.
CCTGGAACCCTTCGTACCAACCATAAGCGGCAATGGAAATAAATATCAACGGTATACCGGGAATAAGAGGAATTATCGTGCCTGCTATACCTACCAGAATCAACAAGAAAACTACTATTAACATTAAAACGCTTGAAGTCATACGCCAGCCTCCTGTCCTATATTTGCTTATTAATTAATTTTAATATCTGCGCTGCAACATACCGGATATGTTCGTAGGTAAGACCACCCTGCAGGTACGCGCAATAAGGACTGCGCATGGGGGCATCACAAGAAAGCTCAATTGAGGATCCCTGTACAAAGGTACCGGCAGCCATTACAACTTTGTCATGATATCCCGGTAAATCTCCATATTCAAGTTTCACATCGCAATCAACCGGTGATGAATTCTGGACTATTTGACAGAATTCAATCACTTCCTCGGCCCCGCCAAATCTTACTGCTTGTACAATGTCTCCCCGTCCTTCATTCCAGCGGGGAAATACTTCATAGCCACATTGTTCCAGGACATAGGCCAGGAGGGTAGCTCCTTTCAGAGCCTGCAAAACAGTATGGGGAGCCATAAATAATCCTTGATAAAAACAGCGTTTATTGATAAGACTGGCTCCCAGTTCTTTGCCCAGTCCGGGAGCGGTCAAATACCATGATATCTTTTCAACCAGATACCGGTTGCCGCATATGTATCCGCCTGCTGGGGCCAAACCACCACCAGGATTCTTGATTAATGATCCGGCTATAAGGTCAGCACCTGCTTCCAGTGGTTCCTTATCCTGAACAAACTCGCCGTAACAGTTATCCACAAAAACAAAAACGTTGGAATTGATTTCTTTGGCAATTTTGCTTAAGGTGTCAATTTCCTCCACCGTCAACGCTGGCCGTTGACTATATCCTCGAGACCTCTGGATAAGCACCATGGTGGTGCTGCTGGAAACGCTCTCTTTAATTTTGGCAAAATCAGGCTTACCCTTTGAATCCAGTTCCACCTCTTTATATCGTATTTTTCTGCTGATAAGTGAACCTGGTAAATCTTTAATTATTCCATACAGGGTATCATATGGACGGCCGGTCAGAGATAGTAATTCATCACCTGGATTCAGAAGGCCAAACAAACAAGCAGCTAACGCGTGCGTACCTGATACTATCTGGGGTCTGACTATGGAATCCTCAGCTGAAAAAACTTGAGCATAGATCTCTTCCAATACTGCCCGGCCAGCATCATCATATCCATAACCGGATGAAGTATTAAAGTGATATTCCCTTACCCGGTGATTTTGAAAAGATTTTAAAACCTTGAGCTGATTAACGTAAGCTGTTTCCTCTAATTGAGAAAACTTATCGGTCAGGACTTTTTCTGAGGCTCGTATTATTTGCAATGCTTCCAAGATTAAGCCACTCTTTTCCTTATAATCTGTAAGTCTTGTTAAAATGTCGGTTGTTTAGAGGGTCGCTCTGTATTCAGGTCCGTTTGCGACTGTTTACCGTAAGCGAAACCACTGCCAGGAGATACCTGTGGTGAAGCAGGAGTCATGTGGCACCGTCCTTGAATTGCATTTCCCGCTGCCCTCAGCTTGAACATAGCTCCTGCCCCGTTGATGGTTTTTTTTCACAACACTTCTATACTGCCCCCATATCGGGAAGGTCTGCGTCATCAATCAATACCAGGTCTTTTCGGGTCAGGTATTCCCGGTTGACTACTCTTAATGCATGCAGTCTAATAGACTTTTCCACCAGATTTCTTACGTAACGGGCATTGCCGCTATGAGGATGCCTGCATCTGGTGAAATCAGCGAGATGCTGCTTTATTTTCCAGCGGCATCGGTTATTCATTTGATAGTCTCTCTCTTCGTA
>CAZBKS010000560.1:0-1839 GCA_964492475.1 uncultured Syntrophomonas sp.
GGAAGTTTATGACTTCGGATATAATCTTTTCCCTGATCTGCTTAAGAAAAATATCTCCAACCTGGTGGCCAAAATTATCATTCAGTTCCTTGAAATGATCAACATCAGCCAGTATTAAAGATATCGGGCAGCCTTGCATTTTTGCTCTGCTCCATTCATCATGAAGATATTCTTCAAAATATCTCCGGTTGGCAAGATTTGTAAGTGCATCATGATAGGAAAGCTGTTCCAGCTGCCTATTGGATTTTGCCAGCTGAGCACTTTGTTGTTCAATTAACTGCTGGCTGCAATACTCTTGTATTCGGTTAGCATAGAGAACCTGTGAGGTAATCCAGGCCAGAGAGGTCATAATAACCGCATTTACCATGTTAAATAAGAATACTCCTTTATCCGCTTGAACCAACCAGGTGCCGATACCCATGGCAAGCAGTGCTAATCCGAAAACTAGATTGCACTGGCGACGGTTCAGATAAATAAAAGAAGATACGAAAAATATTCCCATTAAGTACGCACTGATATCATCTCTTATGGTTTGAACCAGGGCAGTAAAAACCGATAACAATAACAGGTTTATAATCAGGAAAAATTCCATGTAATGAGGATGCTTTTTGACCACCAGCCCTGGATGTTCAGGGAGTTTAAACATAGTTATATAAATTACTGAAATAAAAATGAACAGCAAACGCAAGGAAATAAACCAGGGTCTAAAAAGCAGGTAGTTTTCCTTGTTGACTGCTCCAATTGCAGCTATATCAAAGAAAATCATGCCGCCCATAACAAATATAAGAAAGAAGGCTACATTCCTAATGCGCTGCAGATTAACTAAAGTGAACACAGCGACATAGCTGGAATCATCAAGTTCAGAGGATTTATACCAGCTATTATAATAGTTCTTTAATGTATATATCATAATATGCTCCCGAAAAATATTTAGGGGATTAATTTGACTAAACTGGGTAACCCCATTAATTGTTGAGTGTCATTGTTTTCAGAATTATTTTATAAATATCGTAAAATCATCCCTATTTGTTTAATAACTATTGATATTTCAATAATAACATGACTTTAAAAACAGTATATCGTTAAATATATGTATTATAATAGGACTTTTGGTTTATTTTTGAATAAATAAAGGATATATATGGAAGCGAGTAGAATTAAGACGTATAAGTAAGAGCGAAATTGTTACCAGGAAAGGGGGGAACGGAATTCTTTGAAATAGCACTTCATTGACCTGGTTCAATTAGGACGATCTGCGGAAGAAGTGATAGGAATATCAGTTGAAATTTGTGAGGAAGGCTTCTATGGTTCGTGAATAGAGGTAGGAGTTGGAAGCGAATTTTAGCCGGGACCTGTTTACAAAGCCAGGCAGGAAAGAAGTCAAAAATATTTTCGTGGATTCCGGAAGCAGCATGAAAAACTTAATAGAAGTGATCGGCATCAAAGAGGAGAACTGCATTAACTGTCATCAGTGCATAGCAGTCTGTCCGGTGAAGATTTGCAGCGATGGCAGTGGTGAAGTGGTTAAATTTAATAATCAGATGTGCATCGGCTGCGGTCGATGTATTGAAGCATGTATTAAAAGCCATGGTGGGATGGTAGAAAAAAGTGCCCGTTTTCCCATTGATGATACATGTCAATTATGTGAGGATTTGTTGGAAAAGGACATTATCGCATTGGTAGCTCCTTCTGCCCAGAGTAATTTTAAATTAGGGAAACTTATAAGTGCTTTGAAAATGTTAGGATTCAAAGCAGTATATGATGTGTCTTTGGGTGCTGAAATCACCGTAGCCGTTTATCACCAGGCTATAGCTGCAGAAAAAGCCAGGCTTCCGGTTA
>CAZBKS010000561.1:0-1833 GCA_964492475.1 uncultured Syntrophomonas sp.
CTTTAATGCCCACCAAAAGACACGGCAAGGTGCGTCGGATGCTGAAAGAAGGCAGCCCAAAACCAAACCATTTAAGGCTGAGACATTAATGAAAACTACCGCTGTGAAATCACCAAACCTGAGTAAAAAGAAAGGAGATTATCATGCAATCTTCCGATATTAAACCCCAGGTTAAGGGGCAAAGCGACAAATATAGCTGGAATTTATACCGGTTATTTCGGATGGCTGAGAGAGACATAGGTAAATACGGTGATCTCATCCAATATCGAATCCTGTGGGACACCAGATCACATTTGGATGGCAGCTATGAGCCATTTGCCCTTAACCAGAGCGTATTGCCGGGCCAGTGTTATTTTGCCAAGGTATATCCCTATAATCAGGGGTGGGTAGGCAGGAAACTTCTTGAAGTTATGTGTATGGCACCTTTTGGGAAAATAGAACTATATGTATACTCAATTCGGGAAGAATATGGCAGGTACATCGATATAACCGAATGGTTTTGGGAGGAATACCGGAAATCTGGAAGATGTATTTTTGACCGGGAGCATACCGGGTGGTGGATGGGGGATGAAACCCGATTCACCGTAATCAATAGAAACTCTCGCAAATGTAACTGGTGCGGCCAGCACCACAAAAGAACAGTGGAAAAAGAAGTCACTATCAAGCGCATCACAAGATGGGCCTAAAGTTCTTTAGTTGATCCCTTTGGGGTAGGAAAACAAATGCTTACCCTGAAGGGTAGGCTAAGGAGGTAAAAGATTGATTTATAGTTTCTATGAACAAGATATGCCAGAAACATTTTCTGACTTTATTGTTCGACACAATAACGAAATCAGAGCAATCTCATTGATCGGGACAGAAATAGCAATCAAGGCATACAGGGCAAAGTTTTTGGACTCAAGCATGGCAAGAAAGTCGCTGCCTTTTTATATAAGGGCAGCGGATCAAAAATATCCACTCAGAATTTATAAGCCGGGGGGAACATTTATCAATTTGCCGGCCCAAAAGACCGAGCAGGGCTATCAAGTATTTATGTACAGCGAGAATTTAATTTTTGGCTTATCGCATGAAGATATGATAACCAGCCTGTATAAACATTTATATGACCTTAATATCCCGTGTCCGACCCCAGGAGAACCATATTATGCAGAGTGCATGGAAATAATCTTGGGTAATGCTCTGGAAACATCCTATCTAGTACCATGTGAATGTCTGGGAAATATGCCTGATGCTCGCTTTTATTATATTAATCAGGTATGGCTTTCAGAATTTCGTGATAGTGTAGCTGAGATAATCAGCCGGTTTATCACCGAAGAAATTAATACAAACAATATCCTTGAAGGGGTAGAAGGAATAGCCGATTACATCGAAAAATTTTCTGTTGAGATAGGGGAGAAAATAGGAAGCCGAGTAAGCTACCTGCACACCCCGGGAAATTACAATAGTGAAATATTTGATAGGATGGGCAGGACTTTGTTTCCCCAACAGAAGGATATTGCAGTAGCCGCATCCAAAAGGCTTGATAACACTTCCAATGTCTTGATAAGCGGCCAAATGGGAGTGGGCAAGACCAGCATTGGCATAGCAACCTGCCATTACAACAGCAACGAAGTGCCTTATCGTGTCATAGTCACATGCCCCGGCCATTTGGTGGAAAAGTGGGCAAGGGAAATAAACGCGGTATTGCCGGATGCTATCACTTATACTTTTGGCAGTCACAAGACATTGAAGCCCTGGCAGGAATTTTACGCCGCCTACAGGTACAGTCCAAAAGTACCCGAAAAACCGGAATATTGGATATTGTCTAATGAAGCATTAAGAGGTAGCTACATA
>CAZBKS010000562.1:0-1823 GCA_964492475.1 uncultured Syntrophomonas sp.
CTTAATGCGGGATAAGCAGGATTTGCATAGTATAACTTCCGGGGTGTTAAACGGGGTCAGAGAGGTATTGGAAAAGGAGAAGCCAGATATGGTAGTAGTTCATGGGGATACTACTACCACTTTCGCGGCTTCTCTAGCTGCTTTTTATCAAAGAATACCGGTAGCTCATGTAGAAGCAGGACTGCGCACCCACAACAAGTATTCGCCTTTTCCGGAAGAGATAAACCGCTCTCTTACCGCCCGGCTGTCCGACTTGCATTTTGCTCCTACCGATATAAACCGGGACAACCTGCTGCGGGAATCTATTGGAGATTTGAGAATTTGGGTCACTGGCAATACGGTTATCGATGCCTTAATGCAGACGGTAAGCCCCGACTTCAAGTTTGGACCTGAATTATCCCAGGTTAATTTTAACCGCCGCCTGTTATTGGTTACTACCCACCGCCGGGAAAATTGGGGCAGCCGCATGGAGCAGATTTACCAGGCTCTAATAGAGCTGCTGGATGAGTTTAAAGATATTGAAGCAATATTTCCGGTCCATAAAAACCCGATAGTGCGAGAGGTAGCTGAAGCCATGCTGGGAGGCCGGGAACGCATACACTTAATAGAACCACTCGATTATGAGCCCTTTGCCAATCTCATGAACAGGTCCTATCTGGTCCTGACTGATTCCGGCGGATTGCAGGAAGAGGCACCCTCGCTGGGCAAGCCGGTATTGGTCTTGCGGGATAATACCGAACGGCCGGAAGCGGTAAAGGCGGGGACGGTTAAACTGGTAGGAACCAACCGGGATCGAGTGTACAGCGAAGCCCGCAATTTGCTGTCTAATGAGGTGGAATATCATAAAATGGCTCGAGCCATTAATCCCTATGGGGATGGAAAAGCATCCGGCAGAATTGTGCAGGTTATCGTTGATTTTCTGTATGCCCGGATCGGAGCCCAGTAGACCGCAGCAGGGATTATTAATCTCCTTCTCTGGAAGAATAAGAGTAAAAATATGATTTCAGGAGATATAAAGATTTGTTCTGGGGTGGATGTTTTGATCTGCATGAGGTTGGATTTGCTATTGTAGACACTGACGGTCGGTTAAATCTAAAAAAAGCCCGGCCAAATTTTCAAATTGTGGTATCAATACTGTATATGAAGGTATCCTAAAGTGATTGTGGATAAAGCAATTATTTATAAATACTATGCCGATATATATATGTAGATGGTATCCTGCATATTGATAAAGCAGAAGACGACTTAAAAAATGCAGTTGATATTTCAGACTGATAATACCGATCAATCCATTAAGGAGGATTTAGATGTCACGTATTAAGTTTGGGACCGATGGCTGGAGAGCCATTATTGCCCGGGAGTTTACCTTCGCCAATTGCCGGGTGGTGGCTCAGGGTATTGCTGCTTATATTAACAGCAGCAATCTCAATAAAAAGGGGGTTGTCATCGGTTATGACAATAGATTCATGTCTAAAGAGTTTGCCGAGGAATGTGCCCGGGTCCTGGTTGGAAATGGAATTAAAACATTTTTACTTAAAAAGGTCAGCCCAACCCCGGTTATTGCCTACGCAGTGCGTTTAAGAGAAGCCGGGGCCGGATTGGTGATTACCGCCAGCCACAATCCGGCCGAATACAATGGGATTAAATACATACCATATTACGCGGGACCTGCTATGCCGGATATAACGGATGCCATAGAGGAAGAAATAAATCGAGTCCTGGAGACAGAAAAAATCTATGAATTGGATCTGGCAGAAGCTGCGGAGCTGGCCTTATTTCAGGAGATAGAAATCGATAATGAATATATAAATCATATCTTGAAG
>CAZBKS010000563.1:0-1821 GCA_964492475.1 uncultured Syntrophomonas sp.
TCATCAAACCTGCTCGCAATTGCAGTCGTTCGAACCATATTTAAATCACCTTGGACTTTTTTCTGAATAAACCAAGACTCATATCCAATTAATTGGTGTAATGCTTTACCATCAAACCGGTCCAATTTTACTTCAATCACATCATATGACATCGTTTGGAAAGGGGTTTGTGGGTTCCCAAACATCAGCAGAATATCAATTTCAGTGCCTAAGTTAGTAGGAACATAGCTTAGATAATCAGTATAATTACCGAAAATGTCTTGATGTTTTGCGTTTACAAAGTCATAAAGCAACATTGCCATTAGAGTAGCTTCATAACGTGGCTTGCCATCATTTGTTTTATTTATTTGCTCCCAAAGGTTTACAGGTTTTACTGGATAAGGCTCCATAACAACATTTTTTCTTATAGTAAAGGGATTAATCTTTAGGTATTCCTGCAATAGAATTTGAAACTCATTGTCCGATACGGAAAACATAGCATTGGTTCCACTAGCACGATTGAGTGCAAATGTCCATATTTTCCCCATATTCTGCAAATCATATATATCATGTAAGCGTAACGGCTTTTCAAAGCTAAAGTCCGTACTACTAAGTCGGAAACGAAAAGGATATATTTTATTATCCCAAACAATGCTTTCGTCAAAAAATGGTTCACCAACTGCTTTCCAAATCCCTCGCAGCTCTTTTATACCTGTAATATAAAATAAAACGTAGTCCCCATCTTTTATTATGGCTAGTCTTGAAAGCAGAGCATCATTAACGGACTTCTGGTTCTTTGAATCAGCCTTTGCTTCAGGCAGACCAACCAAACCTCTTTTAATACAGATTTTGTAGTTTTCTTCATCCAATACAAAAATATGTGCCGGCATTGAGTATCCTCCTCTCTGTTATGATCTTTTAAATAACCTACCGCTGGCAAGCGGGCTCTATACACATCTCATTTAACTGAATCCATAATGATTGCATGGCTTTTTCCGGATTGCGATAGAAGGTACTGGCCATTACCCGCCAGAAGACCCAGCCTATACGCTCCAGCAGGCGTTGACGCTCCATGTCCTGTTCCCACCGGTCCGGGCCATGCCAAGTATCTCCGTCGCATTCCACCGCCAGGCGGTTGCGCATGCCTTCAATCACCATGTCAATTCGCTTGTTGTATCTTCCCACCTTAACCTGCGGCCTTACCGAATAGCCGCGGGCCGATATTAATTTGAAGACATCCTTTTCAAACTTGGATTCAAATAGACTGTCATATTCCTTCTCTTCTCGGGCTACCCTGCCCGGGTCAAAATAGTAACCCAAGAGCTTGGCCCTCATGCAGTTGGGATTCAAATCATCCAAATCAACGGAATGGAACAGCCAGGTTTGATCTTTGGCCCGGCTGGCCGCAACGTTAAATCGCTTTTCATCCGTTTGCCTGGTAAGTGCTCCTATTCTCATGTTCCCGGCGGCAACCATGGACAGGAACATTACATCCCGTTCATCTCCCTGGAAGGAATAGGCATCACCGCAAATAATCTTGCGGTTCATAATCTCCAGATCACCGATTCTCTCACGCAGCATCTCCTGTATGACCCGGGCCTGTTCGAAGCCCTGCAAGGAAATTACCCCCATGGTCTTGCCTGCATAGAGTTTATCTGAACAGCAGGCCTCAATTTGGTTAACCAAGGCTTCAGCTTCGGGATAGTTAATGGCTGCAGTACTTTCTTCCCTGTGCCCTTCGGCAACCCGTACAGTTCGAATAGGCGGTTCCAGTATTTCGAAACTCTTGGGCAGACGCAAAGGTTCTATCTGACCACCATAGAACTGATCATTGCTGAATTG
>CAZBKS010000564.1:0-1819 GCA_964492475.1 uncultured Syntrophomonas sp.
ACTGCTATCTCGTGCTCATCCAACCATGATTTTAAGGATGGCTCTCCCTTCTCTATTACCGCCATGAACAGCTCAAACAGAGTGATATAAGGCCTATCCTGGGCTTTAAGATAAGCCCCATTCAATAAAGCTTTAAGCTCTTCATGCGGTTCCAATTCCATCACCGGAGGAAGCCGCCTGGTTTTCTGCGGGTTAATGCCCATAAAACCTGCCAGATGGTCTAATCTATGTTCTTTCCTGCCTATCTGGCCTGGGGGCGTTTCTCCCACTTCTTTAGCCGGTGATACCGATTTCGCCCGCGAGAAGATTATATTGGGAATGCTGGCCCAGGCCTGCTTAAAAATATCTCGTTCGCGGCATACTTGTTTCCAATTGCTCTCGTTAAATACCTCCGCGGGAGTTCTTGCATCAGGCCCCAGCAATACCGAAATCAGGGCAGCCAGGAGATCAGCATCTGTATACTGGTCTCTTCCGCTTGTGCGGGCCAGACGTTGAGCCAGTTCCAGCGACCACCCGGCCGCCGGCGAATACTTGTAATCCACCTTCATATCACCTCATCCTGAGCATATTATGAAGCCAAGTCAACCTTGGCTTGGCAACAATGATCTGCAATACCGGGTTATGATAAGTAAAATATCTCCTTGCTGCAATTACCGCCCAGGCTCCCTTTATTATGCATTGACTCATATTTCGCAGATGGTAACAGCTTCGGATTATTCTTTACTCCTCATGCATCCAGTCCCTCGCTAACTCCAGGAGTATTTCTTTTCTGTTATTCCCGGGCTCGCGAATTACCATCTCCAGTAACCCCCGGAGGATATACCCTAGGTCCGGTCCCGGGGCAAATCCCATTTGGATCAGGTCATTGCCGTTGATGGCTAGATCCTTTACCGTCAGGGGTTCCTGGCCGCTTAATACTTGCCGGGCTATCGCTTCGGTTTCTTCAATGCCGGACAGCTCAAATGGCGGCGCTCCCCCCAGGATATCGGCCTTTTGCAGGCAGAACAGCTCCTCCATATTCTCCCGTCCCACCCGGTTAATCAATCTTTTCACTGCTGCCTGGGATGGGGCAGTAAACTGGCACATATGTTCCTGTATTAGGACCGCGGCCCTTTCAACCGTTACGCGGTCAAATTTCAAACGCTCCATAATGGCGCGGGCAACCTGGCTTCCTATGGAATCGTGCTGGTAAAAATGCCCGATTCCGTTTTCATCCCGGCTGAAAGTTTCCGGTTTGGCTATATCATGAAACAACGCGGCCAGTCTTACTGGCAGCCGGGCTGGTACATTCCCGAGCACCTTCAGGGTGTGGGTAAAAACATCGTCCAGATGATGCTGGTTGTGCTGTTCAAAACCTATCAGAGGCAATATTTCGGGAATGATATATTCCATAAGCCCGGTTTCTGCCAGCATCTTAATCCCTAACCCAGGTCGATCAGAAAGTATTATTTCTACCAATTCATCCCGAATACGCTCCCGGGATACATTGAATAGTAATGTCCCGTATTTACTGATGGCCTCCAGGGTGGCTGGAGAGAGTTGAAAATTTAGTACCGTGCCAAAGCGAACAGCACGCAGCATACGCAGCGGGTCTTCCTGGAAACGTGGTCCGGCCTGATCTTCAGGAGAACGTATAGTTCCGCGTTTAATATCATCCAATCCTCCATAAGGGTCGAAAATAGTTCCTTGTTGATCTACTGCCATGGCATTGATGGTAAAATCACGATGAAGCAGATCCTCTTTTAGAAATACCTGCCAGTCATACTCCTGCCCACTGCTGGAGTTAATATCCCGGTTCAGATCAGTTTTACACCGGGTA
>CAZBKS010000565.1:0-1814 GCA_964492475.1 uncultured Syntrophomonas sp.
CGTGCACACTCCGGCACAGCTCATAGCGTTCTCCGCTGGGTACACCTTTGGCTTCTCGATCACAAAAGCCCAGATCGCAGCAATTGGGCAGACCCCGGGGGGCTCCTGTATATCCGGTGGACACTATAGCATCATTCTTAACTATCACTGCCCCGTAATTTCTTCTCAAACAGGTGCCGCGAGATGCTACATCCAAGGCAATATTCAGGTAATAGTCGTTTTTACTGGGTCTTGGTTTCAAAACCATCACTCCTGTAGAAAATTAAACACTTACGGAAACATGTTTCTGCAACGCTTCTATATTATTATCGTAAATTCCTGCCCATCAGTTAATAGGACCCAGGTAAGTACATTATCATATAATAGACCTATTCTTATAACTGGACTAATCAAGCAAGCGCGATAATATCATACTGGTTTAACTATCCTGCCTCATAGACAGGGCGACCCGGCCTCGCTCTTTATCTATTGAAAGAACCCGTACTTTAACCCGGTCACCTACATTGACTACATCCATGGGGTGTTTCACATAATAATCCGCCAGCTGAGATATATGTACCATACCGCTCTGTTTTAGCCCTATATCCACAAATGCTCCGAAATCAACCACATTTATTACTGTTCCCTGCAGTTCCATTCCTTCTTGTAAATCATCCAGATTCAATATATCTTCTCTGAAAATCGGGGTGGGAAGATCTTCCCGGGGATCCCGTCCTGGCTTGCTGAGATTATCCACAATGTCTTTTAAGGTGGGAACTCCGGTACCTAAATATTCAGCTATCTTACACAGATCAATATTTTTCAATTTTTTGTTAAGCTCAGTTTCACCTATATCCTCCAAATGGGCATCAAGCATGTTCAGCATTTTTTCCGTCAGTGAGTATGACTCAGGATGTATTGCGGTTGCATCAAGAGGGTGCTCTCCTCCCGGCAGCCTTAGAAACCCGGCACATTGTTCAAATGTTTTGGGTCCCAGGCGTGGTACCTTAAGTAGATCTTGACGTTGTTTGAATTCCCCATTGTTCTCTCTGAATCTGACTATGTTTTCTGCTACCGGCATATTGATGCCAGCTACATAACTTAATAGCGATGGGGATGCGGTATTCAAGTCTACACCGACATAATTTACTGCTGTTTCTACTACCGCAGCAAGTTTTTCCTCCAGCACTTTATCGTTTATATCATGCTGATACTGCCCTACCCCAATTGCTCTGGGCTCTATCTTAACCAGTTCTGCCAAGGGGTCCTGCAGCCGGCGGGCAATGGAAACAGCACTCCTTTCCGATACATCCAGCTGCGGAAATTCATGGGCAGCCAGTGCAGACGCTGAATATACACTGGCCCCGGCTTCATTAACGATTATGTAGAATAGACTCCGTTCACTTTGTTCTTTAATAAAATCAGCTACAAACTTTTCTGTTTCCCGGCAAGCGGTGCCGTTACCTATGGCTATTAAGCTAATGTGGTACTGTGAGACTATCCGATTGAGTATTCTCTTAGCCTCCTCAATCTGGTTGCGGGGTGGGGTAGGATATATAACTCCGGTTTCCAGCAGCTTACCAGTTTCATCAACTACTCCCAGCTTACAGCCAGTACGAAAGGCGGGATCTATCCCCAGGACTCTATTTCCCTTAACCGGAGGCTGCAGCAGCAGCTGCCGCAGGTTTTTGGAGAAGATGATAACCCCTTGTTTTTCCGCCTTTTCAGTAAGCTCAGCCCGAATATCCCTCTGTACCGCAGGTTGTATGAGCCGTTTATAGGCATCCAGGACCGCCTCCCGCACCATTTCTGAACTGAGAAAACCTTTTCTAACA
>CAZBKS010000566.1:0-1808 GCA_964492475.1 uncultured Syntrophomonas sp.
TAGAATCAGGCCTATATCTGACTTGCGAAACAATGCCAACGACATTTCGGAAATTTGTCATCAGACCAGAGAACCTATATTCATCACCAAAAATGGTGTAGGTGATATGGTGGTAATGAGCATGGAAACCTATGAACGCCAGCAGGCGCTTATTGATCTGTACGTTAAACTAGCAGAAGCTGAGGAAGAAATCCTGAATGGTGCAGAAGGTGAGGATTTCTTTGAAGTAGCCAAGCGCTTGAGGAATACGGTTCATGGACAACTATAGTTTTAAGATAAGGATTTATCCCGCTGCCAAGCGGGATTTAGAAGTTATCTCAACAAACTTTCGCCAGATGCGGCCCTCTGGTACTATGACCTCCTCACCAATAAAATCGGCAGCCTGGCCCAGATGCCGGAACGCTGCTCTTTTGTGCGCAACGCCGCATTAAAGGCCAAAGGGTACCGTTTTATGGAGGTAGAAAATTACCTGGTCTTTTTTGTTATTAAAGGTGACACAGTGCAGATACGCCGCATTCTTTATGGAAAACGCAATTACGAATGGCTCCTTTAATGCTTCTTGCCAAATAATTCTTCTATACTGCTCAAATATTGAGTAGCCCTCAAGAACAGCCACAACCCGCTCAAACTAGCTTGACAAGGGAAAACTGTGGTCACCCAAGCAACAATACTGACAACTGCACTATAACCGTAATAGTTGATACGGTTGTGCCATACAAAGGCAATACCGAAGAGAAATTCAGGTAAATCTAGTCGGGTAGATGGATACAAGAAAAATATAAAATATGGTAAAATCAGGTTTGGAGTTGCCATGCCCGAGATTTATGCGCTTGTGTTTCACTGGTTTAATTCGTTTGTTTGGGTTGCTTTCTTCCTTATGAGCGAGGTTATGGAGTTATCCTGCAATGAAAGTATTATTAAGCAGATGCGTAGTGAGATAAGGGAGGACTATTCAGTCTTTCTTTTGTCACTGTCCTCGGGCAGACGAATTATAGGTAATTGTCCTCTGGCCTTGGGTGAGAACAATACGAAAGGAAACCTAATGAATATATTAAACTACAAAAAGCCTGCATTTTGGGTTGTTATTGTGGCAATTATTGCAGTGGCGGTCATTTGTGTGGGACTCGTGAATAATCCACAAAGGGAACCGTTAACAGTAGAAGATTATGCCAATCAATTTATGGAGCAGCAAATTACAACTTATGAAAAAAACGAAGGTACAGATGTCAAGATTATTGACAGCAAAATTACCAGGCTTCAAAAAATAGCTTCATTTGACGAATTGCTTTCATCACCTGTGGAAATTTGGTGCCTTGAATATCGCTTGAAACCTAATGATATAAGCAAGGCGTTCTTACCAGGTGGTATGAATGAAGTTGATGGATGGATTACCGAAAATAGCAGTATGGGTAAGCCTATGTTAATGCGGAGAAACCGTCAGTACCTTCATTAAATGAGCTTCTGACAAGTGAGTTAACAGCGAACTTGGAAAGCGTTGGCGTTGATACCAGTACTCTCACCAGGCTGGAGATTGTCGATATTAAAGTAGATGATCCGTCATGCTATCTTATTTCATCAATAGAAGGAATTCAAATATATTTAGATGCCCACAGAAATGTTGTCAGTATCGTAAATTTTATAGCAGAAGATAATGGCCTGTCAGCGCAGGATAATGTTTCGGTATTACTAGATAAGGTTCGTAAGCTGCTTAACTTGGGTGATGACTATATCTGCTCGGATGGTTATACATCCTTTACCTTTACTCGTCTTTATCCTAACGGTCTTAAAAATATATATGAATCTGTCAA
>CAZBKS010000567.1:0-1804 GCA_964492475.1 uncultured Syntrophomonas sp.
AATGTATTATCGTTTGACGACCCCAATTCAATACCTGTATATTTGATTAAATGCAAAATACAGACCTGGTTCGAAAAGAGCAGTAAGCAAAAGTTTCCGGTGCTGTTCGAAGCTGAGTTTCGGCATACCCTTGCAAAACAAAACTGTCAGGAAGAACACCGAAGCCAAACTGAAACGTAAAAAAATGCAGACAAAGGGCGTAAAACTGCTTAAAGCTATCTTGGTGCCAATAAAGGATAGGCCCCAGAACAACATGGTTATGATCAGTGCGGCATAGGTAATCAAATTCTTATTCAATATTTTACTCCTTTAATATAACCTGGCTATCATTTTCAGTTTATTATCTTATTTAACGCATAACATGTCCGCGGGAGGCCAGGTTTTAGCATCCGGACAGATAGCTCGGGCTCTGGCAGACATCCAGCGAAGCTTTTTTCAATGACGGCCTATAGCCTCTTCAATAGGACCGTGTTCTATTGAGATGGGTTCACCTTCGACGGTCATTTTAACCTTTTCGATACCAGCAAATTCAGTGAGGGTATATACAATAGAATTTATGGTCATACTTTCCCCGGTTGATCCACCCCAATGCTGGGTATGCATCTCAATAGAAAAATCCGCCTTGGCGATATTATTATCAATTTCTACACTATTTACCTGTACTTCAACCGGAATGGTTTTATGCAGGTTACTGTTGGTTGGCCCTTTTATAAGTTCTTCCAGGGTTTTTAACATTAAATCTTTCATAGAAATATCAGCAGTTACTTCAATGGTCCTGATCTCAGTTTCCAGAGCTGTCGCGTCCTGATTGCAGAAATACAGAGTGATTTCCTTAACAACTTCCGGTTGAGTTATATTATTGTCAAAAGGTTCCATAAAGCCCCGGGGGGTTCCGCTGAGGCCAATAAGTTCTTCACCCTCTACCAGTATCTTGACCCGGTTAATATCCTGGTCAAAACTGGTTAAGGTGTTAACCACCGAGCCCACCGCTATTATTTCAGCAATGCTTCCGCCAAAACTACAGAATTCCTTACTAAGGTTGACAATCAAATCATTGCTCTGTTTCATAGTACCATATACCTTGGTATTGGATGCTATGTTGCTGCCCAAATCCGAATCGTTTGGGCCTTTAATTAGCTCTTGCAGTACAATACTATATTTATCCTGGTCTTTGGGAAACAATATTTCTCTTTCTTCAATCGCAAATTGTTCATTGCCAGAATCCGAATAATACAATTTCACCTTTTCCGTTATTGTTTCATCAGGCGGGGTTGTATTATCATGGCTGCCAATTTTGGAACACCCAGTAAATATTACCATAACCATTAATATTAACAGGAGTTCCGCCAGACGATTTTTCAACTTCCTCTCCTCCTGTTTGCACAAATTGTCTCAAGCACAATTAAAATTCAGCTGACCGATTCCAAATTGGAATTTCTACTTTTATGACATTCGGCTTGCTCTCGGGCAGCATTTATATCCTATAATAAACTTGAAAATATTGTAACACAAGGGGTAATAATTTTTCATAAAACAACACTCTCAATTGACCGCTCAGAGCAGGTAGACATGTGTGAAAAAATAAAAAAGTTGATGATGTTTCTTTAATTTCATTATCCTTTGGTGATGATTATAAATTGTAGAACGGAGTATTGGTTCCACTGTAAAAAACCTGTTTTGGATGCATAAATATGCAGGAGCCGTCGACGGAGCATGGTAGAAACACCCAGCGAGGTGAAGCGGTGGAAGGGGGCGAGAGTGACGCTCCGCACGGATGCGGAATTGGAACGTCCCCCTGGAGCCG
>CAZBKS010000568.1:0-1790 GCA_964492475.1 uncultured Syntrophomonas sp.
ATTTAATATAATATTACAATTAAATATCTCCGAGCCTGATACTCCTAAGGGATATTCCTATGGAATCAGGCCGATAGGGTATATCCGGAAACAGATATGCCTCCCATTGTGGAAAGGAGCCGGTACTCAATTCATGAAAAACTGATTTTAATGTTTTGTTGTTGCCATAATCCATAGCTGGACAAATCCAGGTGTTAACTTTTCACTTGGAATTGTTCAGTTTTTTATTGCTTTAGAGAGGAGTTGAGATTGGTTTTATGATAGCTGATAATTGCATAATTGCTATCTGCGATTAAATATCATAACTCATTGTTTATAGGAATAAAAGTCATTTTTATATTAGAAAGACTAAATAATCAAAGATTGGGAGGAATTATTTTGAAGTGCAAAAATTATTTCATTTTGATATTTATCCTAAGCTTATTAATTTTTATGGCAACTGGTTGCGGATCATCGGCAACAATTTCATCAAATGAGCAGGAAAAAGCAAGTTATGAACCCAGTAGCCTGCATGTATATGCAGGCGCTGGCTTACGTCAGCCACTTGATGAAATTGGTGCTGTCTTCCAAAAAAAGTATAATTGCACAGTAGAGTACACCTATGGCGGTGCCGCCCAAAACTGCAATCAAATTCTTTTATTGAAAAAAGGCGACGTTTTTGTTCCTGGAGCGGAAGAAGAACTGGAACCGCTACGCAAGGAAACAATGATAAGCAATGAGAAGCAGATATTATATCATATACCGGTAATTGTAGTATCGGCCAGTTGTCCTGTTGAAATCAACTCCATATCGGATTTGACGAAGTCCGGGATAAAAATCGGGCTGGGAGACCCTAGTGCAAATCCCATCGGCAAATTAGCTGATAAGATTCTGGAAAAAAACAATATTACTGAAGATATGGCAAAAAATGTTATAGTCCGCACTCCTACCGTAAATGAACTAATCGCCTATCTAGGGCTAGGTCAAATACATGCTTCTATTGTATGGGAAGAAAATACGGTAAATGCAAAAGAAAAAATCAAGGTTATTCAAATCCCGAAGGATCAAAACCTTATAAAAACCATACCATTTGCTGAATTAAAATGCACTGAAAATGCCGAAATGGCCGGTCAATTTTGCGAGTTCTGTGCCGGTGAAGGTCTGGAAATTTTTAAAAAGCATGGGTATAAACCCTATGAAGGGAATTAATATAAATGAAAACAAGAATACTTAATTCATTGTTTCAAGGCAGCAATTTTTTATGCGGCATGATTTTAGTAATTTTGATAGTAGTTAGTGTAAGTCTGGTTATAATCAGAGGTATTCCGCAGTTTTGGGTCAGCCTTCGCAGTCCTGAGATACTCTTTGCTATCAAGCTTAGTCTTTACACGTCGTTGCTATCAACTTTATTCTGCACAATAATATCTATACCAGTAGCTTATTACCTGGCTCGGATAAAATCCACTTATACTTTGCTGGTTAATACGGTATTGGATATTCCTTTGGCACTGCCACCAATAGTATCTGGAGTAGCACTCTTGCTGCTTTTTGGTACTACCGAATTTGGACGAATGGCTTCCCATATAGGATTGAATTTCGTTTTCACGGTGCAGGGAATCATACTGGCTCAAGTTTTCGTTAATATTTCTTATATGATTAAAGTAATTTACACTTCTTTCATTTCGGTCAGCCCACGAATGGAATTCGTTGCTCGTGGATTAGGTTATAATCAGTTGGAGACTTTTATAACAATTACTCTTCCTCTAGCCAAACAAGGAATTTTAGCTGCAATAATTATAACCTGGGCTAAA
>CAZBKS010000569.1:0-1789 GCA_964492475.1 uncultured Syntrophomonas sp.
CCATAAATCATCCCACAGCAATTAAGCGGTGTAGTGACCTGGACAATTTCCTGGGTATTATGAAATTAAACCAGATCAATGCAGGAGTGGAGGACAGAGAAGCATCAAAAACATATGAGGTCTTGCTATTCGACATGAAGACTATCTTTATCCGCCAGAAGGTGTTGATAAAGGGTGACTATAAGACCAAATATATGAGGGAGAACCAGAAAACCCGGGTGGCGGAAATAGCTAAAAAGGCCCTCCTGCTGTCCGGGCTGGATCTGGCGGTAATTAGACTTCAGTTAAACAGCAGAGGACGGCTACAGGTAGTAGGAGTGGATTCGTGTCCGAATCTGAGGGAGAAAGATATCGACAGCCTGATCGATGAACTTGATAAAATATGTAACTGCAAAAAGAGAGAAGTTAAAATGGGTGCTGATCCCGAGTTCATGATTATCAACAACCGCACCGGCAAACTGGTCTCAGCGTCGTATTTCTTTCCTGTTCAGGGTATAGTAGGATGCGACAATATCAGGCTTCCTAACCGTCAACAGCGTCCAGTAGCCGAACTAAGACCCAAACCGGAAAAATCTCCGCTGCAGCTGATCGCTAATATTAAATATGCGCTTACCAGAGCAAGTTCCATGGCTGATTATAACAACGTTAAATGGGTGGCAGGCAGTCAACCAGTACCAGGTTATTCAATAGGAGGACATATTCACTTCAGTAACGTAGATCTAAATGCAGCAATATTAAGAGCACTGGATAATTATCTTGGTCTGCTGGTGTTCATGATTGAAAAACCTCATACCGCAGTAAAACGCCGAAAAAAATATGGTTTCCTGGGCGACTACCGGGAAAAAGACTATGGGGGCTTTGAATATCGAACTCCCGGAAGCTGGCTTATCTCTCAAAAAATTGCTACTGCAGTAATTTGCCTGGCCAAAATTGTCGCCAGCAATTATCTGCAGCTGCAAAATAATTATTTAAATATGGCTGAAGCTCAGCAAGCTTTTTATACGGGGGATAAAAATTATTTTATGAAAGATATTGATAATATATGGATGGATTTGGAATATACTACCCTGTACGAAAAATACGCTGAGGAGATAGAAATAATATACTGGATGATTAAAAACGATATACAGTGGGACGAGAAAATGGATATAAGAAAAGGCTGGAACATAACTAGCGGCAGCAAGCGCAATAACAGCCGGGCGGCTCTGCAGAACTCGCGGCATCTGCCATCAGATTCGGAAAATACACTACCAACATCAGGAGTGACTGCAGGCAGCAGCAGGTCAAGTAATGGAGGAACAGGAAACAGACCCACCCGAAACCGCCGCAACACCAGCAACAGCAGAAGAAATGTCACCAGAATGGAAAGCAATACCAGAAATACAGTAATTATTCAGAGTCAACCCTCGAATCCTATATTCTCCCAGGGCCCCGTGGATCAGCAGGGCAGGATAGTTGCTCCGGGAGGTGTGCGCAGAGCAATAATGGTCTACTAGTCTATTAGATCATGTCCAGATTCCACAGCAGGGTTTGGACTGCCTGCAGTTGGTATTTAACCCGGACTGACAGGCTGGGATTGTCACAGGTTTCAAATATGAAACTGTGTACCCCCAGGTATTGGCCGGCAGCTCTGGCAAGACTGCCCTTTACCGGAAAATCAATAAGACTGAACTTTTTATAGGATTTACTGATATCTTTATTGAGGCCAGCAGTTATTTTGCGAGCAATATTTTTGGTGGTGCTGTTTGGATAATAAATCACACTCTGACCCACTGAACTGCTTGTCTTG
>CAZBKS010000570.1:0-1782 GCA_964492475.1 uncultured Syntrophomonas sp.
ACACACTCGCCGCAGTATTTTATCGAGAAAGCCTACCGGAGTGCAGTGTGGGTTAGAAATATGCTTACTTGATGGTTTATGCTATCTCCCTCTTAACCATATTTACATGAGAGATTACTGATTGGCAGCCGCAGCAAGTTAAGAGTTGTCGGATGCTTGGCAAAATATCATTAATAAACGGCCAGGGATTATTTCCGTTCCCGGTGAAACTCAGCACTATAGGGAAGGTTCCGGTTATTCTTCCTTGATAATCCAGGCCGTAACCCACCAGGAATACATCAGGCATAGTAAAGCAGCGATAGTTGATATTTATAGTCAGCAGGCGCTCAGCGGGACTGTCCAGGAGAGTACAGATTTTTAAACTGGCGGGTTTAGCTGATTACAGGTACTGACAGATATGACCAAGGGTAAAGCCGGTGCCGATAACATCTTCAAGCAGCAGCACATGGCTCCAGTCAAACTTATATCCTCCGGGGTTTAGCACCCTGGCGAATTTTGCGTTTATAAAAATGCTTCTCTTATCAGTCTTATTTCCCGTTCGTAGCCCTGTAAATCATTGGGAGTCTCAAGATAGAAAGGCAGGTGGCGAAGCCTGGGGTGATTGATAATGCGTACTATGGCCTCCCAGCCAATGAAACCTTCCCCAATTTTCTCGTGACGGTCTTTGCGGCTGCCAATGGGGTTCATGCTGTCATTCAGATGTATTGCACGCAGTCTGTCAAGTCCGATTACACGGTCAAATTCATCCAATATTTCGTCAAGTTTATTTACGATATCATAGCCCGCATCATAGACATGGCAGGTATCCAGACAAACCCCCATTTTATCTTGCAGCGTTACAGCGTCTAGAATCTGCTTTAATTCCTCAAAAGACCTGCCGACTTCCGTTCCTTTACCGGCCATCGTTTCGAGCAGGACGGTTGTAGTCTGATTCGGGCTTAAAATAGCGTTAAGCATGGAAGCAATCTGCTCTATACCGATCTGGGCGCCTTGCCCTACATGGCTGCCGGGGTGGAAGTTGTACATATTGCCAGGCAGATATTCCATGCGTTTTAGATCGTCAGCCATGGTTTCTGCTGCAAACGTTCTGATTTTTTCGTCTGCGGAACAGGCGTTAAGGGTATAAGGAGCATGAGCCAGAAGAATTGCAAAATTATTTTCAGCCGTAAGCTGAAGCAGAGCTTCAACATCTCGGGGATTGATTTCTTTTGCTTTACTTCCCCTCGGGTTGCGGGTAAAAAACTGAAAGGTATTTGCACCTATTGCCAAAGCATCTTTCCCCATTGCATGGAAGCCTTTGGAAGCAGACAAATGACAGCCGATATTTAACATTGCGGTCTCTCCTCAAGTTAATAATTGGGGGTTAAGGATCAGGTACCCTTACTCCGTCAGTTATCAATTCTATCGTTGATTGCTTGCTAATATGATCATTTTACCAAATGCGTTAAGTTTCAAATATTAAACTAAAGGGAATGGGCCTATTCAAATTCCTCTATATTGCCTTTTTTCAAAGAAAACGTCCCTCTGCTTTTGGCCACCAGTTCTTCTTTAGCATTGTACAAAGTGGCTTCAGCCACTACTGTTCTCCTGCCTGAATGTATGACCTGAGCTTCAGCGATTAGATCATGTTCTCCGAAAGCAGGAGTAAAATAGTTCATATACATATCTACCGTTACACAGGTACGACCGAGTGTAATAATCGCCCAGCCCATAGCCGTATCTGCTAAAACAGCACTCATGCCCCCGTGAAGCCTTCCCCGGATGGTAGTATATTCCCGCCCT
>CAZBKS010000571.1:0-1769 GCA_964492475.1 uncultured Syntrophomonas sp.
ACTATTAACAGTATTGCGGTTGATTTGTGACATCATGTCATTATAAACGCATTCTCCAGGCTTCTTGATCCAGCAGCCAAAGCAGCCTCGGCAAAAGGTCAGGTCGTTTCTCCCGATAGTTATAAACTCTGTTGCAAAGCCCTGCTTATTCAAAAATGTGATTACTAGACTATTTAATTGCTTAAATAGTTCAGGCTGGTAATCCTTATCGGTAATAATAGTGGCTTTCATGGTATTTCCCCCTTCAGTAATGTTTACGTTGTAAACATTATAGGACAATAAGTTTACACTGTCAACATTATGCTGTATAATTTTAGTGGATAGTTTAAAGATTTTTTCAAGTTGCATTGAGGAAGGAATGAAAATGTTTTGGTACAAGACAATTACCACCATGACGACCTAAAATCCGAACTGATACAAAAAGGCCTAAAGCTTCTGGATGAAGAAGGGTATGAAAAGTTCTCACTGCGCCAAGTGGCCAGGGCCTGTAATGTAAGTCATGCCGCACCCTACAGGCATTTCAAGAATAAAGATGAACTGATTGCGGCAATAGGCATTGAGGCCATGATAAAATTCAGCCAGTGCCTTCAAAAAGCAGTCGATCAATATCCTGACGACCCCAAAAGCCAGATTAAAGAGATGGGCTGCTCATATATCCGTTTCTTTACGGAAAATCCCGAATACCTTCGATTGTTCTTTCTAGGTGACATAAACCAAAGGATTAGGGATGTCAATAAGGATTCGAATAGCAGCTGCCGCTTGATGGACGCGGAAAGTGATCATCCTTTTAAAATATTGTATGGAGCAGTTGAGCGGTATAAGAATTCGGTTCAAAATAATACGAACCAGGGTATGGATCAAGAGGCCATGGTATTATATTGCTGGGGTTTGGTACACGGTATAGCCATATTAATAGCCAGGCAGGAGTTTCCTTTCCAGGGCGATCAACTTGAACTCGCCAAAAAAGTCTTGTGGACAAGGGCATTTTCAGACTAAGACAAGGGACGGGTCTTTTGCCTTGTTCGGTACAGTAAGTGTATTTGGAGACGGAGATAGACCACTACCGGAATGCGACCAGTTTATGAAAAACTGCTGAATCAAACACTCGCGAAAGCGTTGCATTCATAAAAGAATCCGCGGAGGAACACATGTCAAAGATACGCAGCAGTCGAATTCCCGAGCAGCAAGCCAAGGATACAACAAGAATTTGCTTTTTTCGGTTCAGTATACCACAGCATGTTATTAATGGTTAAACATACTCGAGAAAGGGAATGGGGGCGGTTTTTCCTGATATTGCGTAATACAACTTGATTATTAACAATATAAGAGCATCGTTTAGACGGTGCTCTTTTCATACCTGTTTTCTATTAAGAAGATTTCAGAATGGCGAGGCTCTCTTATTATGGCCAAGGGGCTTTTAATATTTATTATTGAAATCGCAAAATATATACACCCCTATCTGTTAAGAGGGTTAAAGATTGGCCAACCTGATCAGGTATGGGCCATGGACATCACTTACATTCGTCTGCGGCAGGGATTTATGGGGGCACTATAACTCCTAATTTAATGCAATAAAAGATACAAAAGTTGCAATATCAGTGCAACAATTTGCATGATAATATTTACCCAATTTAATGCTTATTTCACGGCTAAGTTATCGATCATTTTTGCAAAGATTTTCTTTCAAACTAATGCCCAAATTAACAAGCACAGGGTATTTACGGCTTTCCATGAATTGGCACATTATATGCAGGAATATGGGTTAATTA
>CAZBKS010000572.1:0-1758 GCA_964492475.1 uncultured Syntrophomonas sp.
TATTGTGGGTAATGAAATAAGGGCTATGGTGGATGCTTTTAAAATGGGAGATTTGGTGAAAGCTCGTCAGCTTCATCTGAAGCTATTTCCTATTTTTAAAGGTTTATTTATAACAACAAATCCGATACCGGTTAAAGCAGCTCTAAATATGATGGGTAAAGAAGTTGGAGGATTCAGGCTGCCGCTAACCGACCCATCGGAAAACGAACAAGAATTTATTAAAAACTTGCTTGCCAGGTATAATATAATATAATAGTAAGGATTAAATAAATACAGACTATTATTATACAGGTAGGCCCCATGGGCCTATCTTATATTTTGATATACATAACGTTTTTTCAAAATATTGTGTAGTTGTATAAGCTTGAATTATCGGATATAATAAGCGCAGCGGATATAGAGCGGCTAAAAAATTTAATATAAGGGAGGTGTTTGAGTGCTGGAAAACGATTCCCGATTGCAGATAATTCCCCTGGGCGGTTTGGGGGAAATTGGAAAAAACATGACGGCATTCAGATATCAAGACACTATTATTGTCATTGACGCGGGGTTAATGTTTCCCGAAGAAGAACTTCTGGGAATAGATATAGTCATACCTGATATCAGCTATTTGCTTGACAACCGGGACAAAGTCAAAGCAATTCTTTTAACCCATGGTCATGAAGACCATGTGGGTTCACTGCCGTATGTGTTAAAGGAGATCAGTGTCCCCGTTTATGGCAGCAGACTGACCCTGGGTATTGTAGAACGCAAGCTGGATGAACATAACATTAGTAGTTCGATACTCCATGTTGTAAAACCCCGGGATGTTATAAAAATAGGGCCGTATGATATAGAGTTTTTCAGGGTTTGTCACAGTATCCCTGATGCCATGGGGATAGCGATTCATACCCCGCTGGGCATAGTTGTGCATACTGGTGATATAAAACTTGATCAGACTCCGGTCGATGGTCGGTTGGTTGATTTTAGAAAGTTTTCGGAACTGGGCGAAAAAGGGGTTCTGGTTATGCTGGGTGACAGCACCAACGCAGACCGGCCTGGATTTACTTTGTCCGAAAAGGTGGTGGGCAATACCTTTGACGAGCTATTTGGCAGATGTGAAGGAAGAATTATTGTTACTACCTTTGCTTCCAATGTTCACAGGATTCAGCAGGTGGTGTCCACTGCCCAAAAATATGAGCGTAAAGTATGCGTTATAGGCCGCAGCATGGTCAACAACGTACAGGTAGCAATGGACCTGGGTTATATCAATATACCCGAAGGCATGTTGATTGACATGGAAGATATAAGCGATTATCCTTGCAGCGAAATTGTTATTGTTACCACCGGGTCTCAGGGTGAGCCCATGTCGGCATTAACCAGGATGGCTACCGCAGATCACCGCTGGGTTGGTATCGAGCCTGGAGATACGGTTATCATATCAGCCACCCCTATCCCTGGCAATGAAAAGCTGGTTTCAAAGACAGTAGACCTCTTATTCAAACAGGGGGCCGAGGTAATATATGAAAGAAGCATGGGAGTTCATGTGTCAGGACATGCGTCACAAGAAGAACTGAAGATTATTCTTAATCTTATCAAGCCTAAATATTTTATACCCGTACATGGCGAGTACCATCATCTGATAAAACACGCCAAACTGGCGGAGAGCCTGGGCATTCCCAAAGAAAATATATTTGTGGCAGAAAATGGTCAGATAATAGAAGTTGGTAAAAAGAAGGGCGGCATAGCGGGAAAAGTCAGTTCGGGCCGAATCCTGGT
>CAZBKS010000573.1:0-1757 GCA_964492475.1 uncultured Syntrophomonas sp.
TAGAGAAGGCGGAAGAACTGTAGGTGCCGGCGCTGTTACCGGTATCGAATAGTAAGCTGTAAGAAATTATTGCGAAATAATGTAATCATTTGCTGCAGCAGGGGGTTATGCTCCCTGCCGTACTTTTGTGTTGTGCTGAAAGAGATTGTTGACACATACTCTTCCGTTATGATAGAGTATTGTAGGATTTTTGCGTACAGGATGGAGGTGCTGACATAATGCGAGTAGGAGTTACTCTTGCATGTACTGAATGCAAACAACGTAATTATATGACCACTAAAGATAAGAAGAAACAGACCGAAAAGCTGGAGTTCAAAAAGTATTGCAAGTTCTGTAATGCACATACTGTACACAGAGAGATTAAGTAATAACAGGGATGTGAAGATCTTGGCTAATAAGACAAATAATACCACCGCGAAAAAGGACGGTAACGTAATTAGCCTGTATCAAAAAGCAAAGTCATATCTGACCAGTGTTTATAACGAACTGAAGAAAGTGCACTGGCCAGGTAGGACTCAATTGATGGCATATACAGGAGTTGTGCTCGTATCAGTTGTAATTGTAGGATTTATTATCTGGCTGTTTGATACCGGTCTGGGATTCTTATTGGAAAAATTATTTAATGCCTTTGCATGATAGGAGGTGGATGCAATTACCATAGAAGAACAACTCAGTCAGAAGCCCCCTCAGGATGAAAACACGCCTGTCCCTGAGAAGCAGGGTGAATGGTATGTCGTACATACTTACTCGGGATATGAGAATAAAATAAAGGTTGATCTGGCAAAAAGAGTAGAATCAATGAATATGCAGGATAAAATCTTTGATGTCATTATTCCCGAAGAACAGGAAGTAGAGTTTAAAGGCGGGAAGAAGAAGATAACCAGCAAGAGGGTATTCCCAGGCTATGTTATAGTGAATATGATTATGGGTGAAGATTCATGGTATGTTGTACGCCATACTCCTGGAGTAACCGGATTTGTTGGCAGTGGTGGAAAGCCCATACCCCTTCGTGAAGAAGAAATCAAAAAAATTCTTAAACAGATGGGCCTGGCTGACAGCAAACCTAAATTTATCGATATCGATATCGGGGAGAATATTAAAGTCAGGAGCGGACCATTTGCTAATTTTACCGGGATAGTCAGAGAACTGCTTCCTGACCGTGGAAAAGTAAGGGTTAATATCACTATGTTTGGCAGGGAAACACCTGTTGAACTTGATTATGAGCAAATAGATAAAACCTAAGGAGGTGAAATCGTGGCAAAAAGAATAATGGGTAAAGTTTCATTGCAAATAGCAGCAGGCAAGGCTACACCTGCACCCCCGGTTGGTCCTGCACTCGGTCAATACGGAGTCAATATAATGGGCTTTTGCAAGGAATACAACGCTAGAACCGCCAATCAAACCGGTTATATTGTCCCAGTTGAGATAACTGTATATGAAGATCGATCATTTTCATTTATACTCAAATCTCCGCCTGCATCCGACCTCTTAAAGAAGGCGGCTAATGTTGACAAGGGCTCCGGGCAGCCAAACTTGAAGAAAGTAGGGAAAGTACCCCGGGCCAAATTGATCGAGATTGCTGAATTAAAAAAAGAAGATTTAAATGCAGCCGATATAGAAGCAGCAGTAAGGATGATCGAAGGAACTGCACGCAGTATGGGATTAGAGGTAATAGACTGAGTAGTGCCAAGTAGTTAATGATAATGTGGGAGGATTTTATCCGTTTAACCACCAGGAGGTAAAATTATGAAACATGG
>CAZBKS010000574.1:0-1752 GCA_964492475.1 uncultured Syntrophomonas sp.
TGTCAAGAGCCAGGTGCTCATAGAGGATGGAATTAAATATGTCCAGGAACATAGGAACTGCTATGATATAGTAATTGTTGATTCAACAGATCCAGTAGGACCGGCAGTAGAACTGTTTTCCAGAACTTTTTATGAAAACGTATTTAAGGTATTGAAAGATGATGGTATGCTGGTCGTTCAGAGCGATTCTCCCTATTATCATCCTGATGTAGTACAGATGGCATATAAGGGCATAGCAAGTGTATTTCCGCTAACCAGGCTGTACCTGGCTAACATACCTACCTATCCCAGCGGTCTATGGAGTTTCACCATAGGGTCCAAAAAGTATGATCCTGAACAACTAAATCACGAATATGATGATAGATGCCGCTACTATACGCGTAATCTGCACCGGGCTGCGTTTAGTCTGCCTGCTCTGGTCAGGGAAATTATTTCGAATGAGGAATAGGTAAGGGATATGGATAAAGGAATTGATTTTACTGAACAAAAGGCAGTCTTTATGGCTGCCTCTAATAAATTGGAACAGTGTGAAAAAGTACTTTTGGGAATTCCTTTTGATGCTACTACCAGCTTCAGACCTGGTACCCGTCTGGCTCCTTATCGGATCAGGGAAGTATCTGAAGGTATTGAAGAATACAGCCTGTACCAGGACAAATCCCTGGAAAACTTGGACTTCTATGATGCAGGAGACATTATACTTCCCTTCGGCAATGTTGCCGAGTGTTTGCAGCGTATAGAGAAGGTTTGTAAATGGTTTTTAAGCAGGGGTAAAAAAGTGTTTTCTATAGGAGGAGAGCACCTGGTTTCCTGGCCGCTGATCAAGTCCTATCATGAATACTATCCTGATCTGGTAGTGGTTCAGTTGGATGCCCATGCTGATCTAAGGAAAGAATACTTGGGGGAAACTTTATCCCATGCTGCAGTCATGCGCCAGGTTGTCGAATTACTGGGTAAAAACAGGCTTTTTCAGTTGGGGATTCGCTCTTGTACCCGGGATGAGTTGAGTTATGCTGAGCAAAACACTCAATTTTATCCTGATGTACTTTTAGATGTGATTGATGAAGTGAAAAATAAAATTGAGAATCGGCCGGTATATTTTACCCTGGATATTGATGTTATAGATCCTGGCTATGCACCGGGCACCGGCACGCCTGAACCGGGAGGATTTTCGTCCCGGGAGGTATTAAAACTGATGCACCAATTGCGAAGCCTTAACGTGGTAGGCTTTGATGTGGTAGAAATATCTCCCCCTTATGATGCTGCAGATATAACCTCTATTCTGGGTGCCAAAATAATTCGGGAGGCCCTGCTGGCTTATTAAGTGCGTATGGGGTCAGGCTCCTATAAATTTTAAGTTATACTGGAAATGGTTCTTTCATAGGAATTAAGATGCATAGTTTTAAATTTTAGGAGCTTGATCCCCATTAGTTCTTAGTAAATAGTCAGGCGGTTTGAATATACATATATTATATTGCTGTCAGGTTTCTTATTAAAAGTAAACAAGTCCATCAGCAGGTCGAAGATTTTATCCAGTTCTTCTGCAAGATTATCGCATTCTTCACTTAACTCAATCTCGAAAACAGATACCGAACTTTCCAACCAGTTTAAGAGCTTTAGTTCCTGCATGCCTTCGCCCAGAAATTCCAAATCAGCTACCGGCATGGAAAAGGGTGCCCGGGGCTTGCTTTTTATATGGGTTTCCAGTTTTTCAATGAAATATTTTAGCAGTGCTTCTTTCTCGGGGTCAATTAC
>CAZBKS010000575.1:0-1743 GCA_964492475.1 uncultured Syntrophomonas sp.
TACATACATAAACTCTTTTAGGAGTTCCATCAACTATAGCCTTAACTCGTTGAATGTTTGGTTTCCATTGCCGGTTGGTTCTTATATGGGAGTGGCTGTACTTTTTACCAAAACCAATGCCTTTCCCGCAAATTTCACATTTAGCCACGTTTCTTGCCCCCTCTCTTTCAAGTGCACTTACATATTTTATCAAAACCAACGATAAAGGGCAAGAAAAAGGAATAAATATTCTGTTGTAGAATTATGAATTAACAGATAGGAGGTATTCACATGTATACCATTAAAACAAATGACATCGGTGCAGTAAAAGTCGCTGTAGAAGTAGTGCAAACCATAGCGGGTTTAGCCGCTCTTGATTGTTATGGCCTGGTAGGTATGGTTGCTCAGGATTTTCAGTCCGGGCTGACGAGTATTTTAGGAAGAGAATCAGTCCGCAAGGGTGTCACGGTTAAAACAAGTGAAGATGGACTGGAAGTCGACTTGCATGTTATAGTTGGCTATGGTATCAAAATAAAGGAAGTCGGCAACAATGTCATGCAAAAAGTAAGGTACGAACTGGAAAAAAATGCGGGTATACCAGTTGCCGCTGTTAATGTTAACGTAAGAGGCGTTAAGGTTCTTACAGAAAAATAGGGGAGGATAAACAAGTTGAGTCTCGAGTTTGTTGAAGGAATCGATCTGGTAAGAAGTATAAAAGCGGGCTGCATTAAACTGGAGCACAATAAAGATAGAGTCGACCGGCTCAATGTATTCCCGGTGCCGGACGGAGATACCGGGACCAATATGTATCTTACCCTGATGTCAGCAGTAAGAGAAGGCGAAAAGAATCAAGAACAACCTCTGGGAAAGGTGGCTAAAGCCATTTCCAAGGGGGCACTAATGGGTGCCCGCGGAAATTCAGGGGTTATTTTGTCTCAGATATTTAGAGGAATAGCACGGGAACTGGACGGAAAAGAAAAAGCCAGTTCCATGGATCTGGCCCGGGCCTTTAAAACAGGATCAGATACTGCCTATGAAGCGGTTATGAAACCGGTCGAAGGAACTATTCTTACCGTCATTAGGGAGGTAGCCCGGGCTTGTGAAAACGAAGCTGCTCGCAGCAAAGATGTCATAGCCATGCTTTTGGCAGGAATCAATGCCGGCCTAATTACCCTGAAGAAAACCCCTGATATGCTGCCAGTCTTGAAAGAAGCGGGGGTAGTAGATTCAGGTGGGCAGGGACTGGTGTATTTTCTGGAAGGGTTTATGGAAGGATTTGCCTTTGAAAAAGAAATTCCTCTGGATACCTATCGTTCTGATATGCTGCCAGAGGCAGCGGGTGAAATCCCTGGACTGCATGCAGAACTGGAATATCAGTATTGTACAGAACTGCTGGTAAAAGGGGACAGTCTGGACCCCGAAGAAATAAAACAGCACCTGGCCCCGCTGGGTGATTCCATGCTGGTAGTAGGTGGGGATGATCTGGTCAAAGTGCATATACATGTCAACCACCCGGGTAAGGTGCTGGAATCCTGCCTGCAGTGGGGACAGTTAAGTGATATTAAAATCAATAATATGCTGGAAGAAATACATGAACACCGTTTGATTATTGAAGAAGATAAACAGCAGAACCTTAGTCCGGCTAAAAAAATCGGCCTGGTGGCCGTAGCAGCTGGAGATGGGGTTGAAGAGATATTAAAGAGCCTGGGGGTAGATGAAGTGGTCGAGGGTGGGCAGACTATGAATCCCAGTACCGAAGACCTT
>CAZBKS010000576.1:0-1737 GCA_964492475.1 uncultured Syntrophomonas sp.
CCAACCACACAGGCATGATGGTTATTTTGTTTTAGTATTCTTAGTACATCTGATAAGTAAGGAGGTATATTAAAATTAACTAGCATTTTCACTTCTCCCGTATTATAAATGCTGTCATTGTATAGAAATATAATTGGCCTTTTCCAGTTTAAAAAGGCGGGTAAAAAAGAAGGTGATCTTCTCTTCTTTTAATTTATCTTCGCTCAAAAGCATTTCCTTGACCTGATTGATGACATATTTCATACCTAATATCCTGCTCATAACAATGATTTGCCGATCCAACTCTGATAGTTCATCTATGGGATTGGAGTTTACAATATTATTAACTTCCAGGAGGAAGCTTTTATCTGCCCAGGCCTGCTTGATGCTTTCCAATTCAGCCGGGTCACCTTTGTGAATGCTTTTTAAGAATTCATAAAACAGCTTTAGCAAAACTCTTCCACTCCCTCTATTGTCAAGGCTGAACGGTAAAATGGGTTGGTATTCTTTTCCATCCGTTTCTATTGAACCGTACTCATTCCTATATATAATTTGGCCTTCTCGAATTGAAATATATGCCCATTCATACTTCCCTTTTTTTATATAATATTCGAGACTTTCAAAGTCATCAAACATCTCCCGCTGGCGGTAAAGGGAACCTTCGGTATCGTAAACCATCAGGGTTCCGTTTTGATAAACACAGGCCATAACCGGTTCTGGCTTATCTTTTTCGCCATAGCTCTGCTCAACTGCAATAACTCTAATAAGACTCACGAGTTACCTCCGTTCATATTCTCCAGCCCTGGTCAGAAAAAGAAATATAATTGTTCTTTTCCAGAAGAAATACCCGGCGGAAAAAGTAATTTATGTCCACAAATCTATCGGGTCTTTTGGTATTTAATAATGAATTAATATTTTTATTAACATAAGTTATTCCCTCGAGCTTACAGCCGATTATAATTTCCTTATCAATATCCTTTAGATAATCCACGGTATCGTTTTTTATTATTTCTTCTACTTCTTGCCTGAAGAAACCATCTTCCAGGGAGATTTGAAGGCTTTTCACCATTTCTTGCTTGTCTTTATTTACTTTTTGCAGGAATTCATTAAATGCCCTGAGCGGTTTGCTGGTAATCCTGCCGCCTTTGTCTCCTGGGAGTGGAGTAAAGAGTGTCATGATATTATCATCCAGCATTATGATATCAGGAAATATACGCTTTAGAATGTCGCCCTCTTCTATTAGAAGATCACACCATTCATACTTATATTCCTTGACGGTGTTTTTCACTGTATCGAAAAAATCACCTGGTTTACCTGCAGGGATCATTTCCTGGTAGGCATTGTAAATATAAGCCTGATCATGTTTTACTGCACAGGCTGAAATAATATGTACCGGTTTAAAAAAAGATGGAGCCTCAATGGCAATAATATGCAGCATAATATGTCACCTCTAAATTCATAGTACAGCAATTTTCAGTTTGCTCAATAAATTTTCATTCAAAAGGTTTTTAGCGGATAAGCAAGATTTGAGTTCGGTGAAAGCTTTCTCGGTCGTACAGAAAATTTCTTCCACATATGAAAGAGGAATGGAATGATAAAAGAGAAATTCAGGTCTATGATGATAGGGTACCACATCAAAATATTCTTCCATTTGTTTATGATTCACGGCCAGGAATTGGCTGAGATACTCTTTCCAGAACCTCAGGTCCATTATGTAATCCTGAATTTCATGATGTTCATAGCAGGTTGAGGCCCGGG
>CAZBKS010000577.1:0-1720 GCA_964492475.1 uncultured Syntrophomonas sp.
TACCGCTCTCTGTACTTGGAACCTGGCCTGGTTTCCATATTTTAAAAATTACGAAGACCAGATCCAGTATCAGAATGCTCAGACCTAAACTGATATATATTGCCCCTTCCCCGGGATAATCAAGATAAGTTTTCCAGATTAAAGCGATCAAAAACAGGGCGCCGCATGCGGTTATAACCCTGGTACGCTCTGATAATTCGGCTGGCTCGGGTGCAGAATCATTTGTAGGTGAACCTGACTTCTTTGCTTTCCGGCCGGGTTTGGAGGCTTTTGGAGCTGCAGGCGCCAGCGAAGGGCTGGGCTGCTGCACGGCATTGTCTTGCGCTGCAGCTGCCTGCTGATGAGCCAGCTTGGCGGCCGACGGATCAGCCTGCTCCTGGTATTCAACGGCAGAAGCCTGCAGCAGGCCGGTCCTGTTCATCAACATAATGACCGTCTGCTTAAAGGAAGCTATACTAAAAGCTTCCTTATGGTTTCTGAAATAATCTCTTAATTGCTGCATGCTGTCTCCAGGGGGGGCCGCTACCAGGTCTCCAATCTCCATAACCAGATTTTTCAACTCATCATAAACGGTTTTTTTATCCTTAAGACCATTTACCGGGACATAGGTTAAGAAGACATCACTGTAATCCTTGCCTATGAATATGAATTCCGTATCCAGGAGATAGTTGCGCTCGTTGAGCATATAGTTTTTGCTGTCTTCCAGCGATCCCAGAATATTCAGCAGCATCTGCAGAAACTCGTCCAGCCGAGGACTGCGGGACCTGGCCATGCTGCGCAGGGCGCGCCGGTTACCCAGCTCATAATAAAGCCTGAGGTTAAAATCCCTTTCTTCGATATCCATCGGCAGAAGCCGTGGTACGGTGTTGGACTGCAGCATGTTGACCTGTATTTTATCCAGATCCTGCATTTTAAAGCCATCATTCTTGCTAATCACCAGATAATAGCCGTTCTGTTCCATATAATCATATAGTATATTGTCAAATAAACACTGCAAGGTTCTACACTCCTCTCTCCCCTTAATTTATATCAGCACCGGCAGGAAATAAGCTATTACTGCACCTGGCAATACCGCATACATAAATGGAAATCGAAATCCCGTGGTTTCTTTAAAGCTGCTGATGGTTTTGATGCGTCCCAGGGTTACAACCGACAGTATTGCGTAAAACAACCTTCTCATCCTCAATGCCAATTCGCCCCGGAAGGTTACCAGAATAATACCTATAAAAGCAGCGGCAAAAAGAGCATATACCATAGTACTCAGGGTGTACTCCCAACCGGTGATAGCTCCGATAGCCGCAAACAACTTGACATCTCCAGCTCCCACTCCTCCGAGCATATAAAGGATTAGTAGTACCGCAAAACCAAAGGCCAGGCCCTGCAGTGAAAAAACTGCCCCGTTAAGGCCTGCAGTCAGGTTAATCAGTATACCTGCCACAACTCCTGCCACTGCAAGCTGGTTCGGGATACGGGAAGCCTTCATATCAGTATAAAAAGCTGCCCCGATTAACAGCGCCAGGATAATATATTTCATATATAAATAAATCACGTCTATACCTCGATTAACAATTAGTTCCGGTCATACTGTTACTCATTCTGCTTTTGTAATTGTTTGGCACAGATTTTACAGAGGGTGTATCCTGCCTTTTGAGCTTCTTCTTCGCTGCTGAAATAAACCAGATTTTCCGGATATATAGCATCTCTGCCTATGCAGGGAGCG
>CAZBKS010000578.1:0-1718 GCA_964492475.1 uncultured Syntrophomonas sp.
GTAGGAATTTGTGACGCAAATCCATCGGCTCCGGGCATGGTTCTGGCCAAGGAAATTGGAGTAAAAACTTATAACGACCTGAATAATGTATTTTCCCTGCCCAATTGTGATTTAATTATTGAAGCAACCGGGAGTACCAAGGTTCAGGAGATTATTGCTGCCGGCAAAAATGACCATACGTCAGTGGTGGATTCTCATGGAGCCAATTTGATGATGAATTTATTGGAAAGCCGGGAAGTAATGATGGTAAAGCTGCACAATGAAGCGGTAAAGCTATCCGATATGTCCAACGATCTTTCCGCAACCATGCAGACAGTTACCCGGGCTATGGAGGAAGTTGCTGCTTATGCTAACGAAGTATCAAAGAAAGGTCATGACTTGGTGGAATATGCCGATGAGGCGGTGGAACGATTGAACGAAACCGGCGAAGTACTCAATATCATTAATTTTACTGCTACTCAAACTAAACTGCTGGGCTTCAATGCAGCCATCGAAGCCGCACGGAGTGGTGAACACGGTAAAGGTTTTGCTGTGGTTGCTGACGAGGTGAGGAAATTGGCTGTGGAAAGCACAGTATCAGTTGGGAAAATATCTGATATATTAAAAAACATTGAAGATTCAGTGAAAACTATATCCGGCGGAGCACATGATGCAGGAGAAACTATTAGAAAACAGGCTGATCAAACACAGGCGGTCTCATCCAGTATACAACAGGTTGAAGCCATGGCCCAGGAGTTAACTGCACTAGCTCACAGTCTGGCAGATCTCGCCTGATAACATGATTATATAAGAAGGGGTGTCGACTTTTTCGACACCCTGAATATAAGTGCGTTGCAATTTAAATTATTTATAATTCATATCAACTGCTTTTCTGCTTGATAATACCATTCCGTTCCAGTACCTGGGTACTCTTGGTTTCCCGAGCAAGACCGTCCGTATCCTGGTTAGTGTCCATATTCTTAAAAGCAACGGACAGCATAAGTTTGATTCTATTCAGCTGATTTACCTCACTGGCTCCCGGGTCATAGTCTATGGCGGCTATGTTGGCTTGAGGATACTGCCGCTTAAGTTCTTTAATCATCCCTTTTCCTGTAACATGGTTAGGAAGACAGGCAAAAGGCTGCATGCAGATAATATTGGGCACTCCCATTTCTATCAGCTCTATCATTTCGGCAGTTAATAACCAGCCTTCACCGGTATGATTGCCCAGGGAAACAACCTCGGCAGCATTTTTAGCCATACTATAAATAGAGCAGGGTGCCTCGAATCTCTTACTCCTATTTAAGGCTTTTATCATATCCCGGCGGCAATTATCAAAATATTTTATGAACCACATACCCATCAGTTTGCCCTTTAACGTTCCGGCCAGATAACGATGGCGGTAAATGAGGTCATAAGCGCAGCAGGTAAAGAAGTCAAGCAAATCAGGGACTACAGCCTCTGCCCCTTCGCTTTCAACCGTGTTGATAATGTTGTTATTAGCGGTAGGGTGGTATTTGACCAGTATTTCACCTACGATTCCCACCCGGGGTTTTCTAATCCCCCTTATCTCCAACTGATCAAACTCTTTTACAATCTGTTTAACATTTTTGCGGAAGGTGTACATATCACCTATGATCAGCTGTTGTTTACAAAGGCTTATCCATTTCTCGAAAAGGAGATTGGCCGAGCCCGGTATCTTCTCATAGGGCCTGACCCGATAAAGTACTCTCATAAGC
>CAZBKS010000579.1:0-1710 GCA_964492475.1 uncultured Syntrophomonas sp.
CGCCCAGCTCCTGCCACATTACTGCCCGGGACCCAAAGGTTGGTACTAAAATGATCTCCGGCATTACCGGTAACATAATCAGTTCTTTTCTTATTCCTGTTTCCGGCTTGTTATATACGATTTCACGGTGGAAAGCAGAATAATCAACCGCCAGGATCTTATTCAAGGTATTGGCAATTTTTTCCGCAGTAACCAGCGATCTGCTTAAATCCCCGTTGATCATATCACTGTGGAGAATGGGCATATATCCCCCCATCCTGCCAAAGCATAATCTCTGCGATAATCTTAGCAATCCATTACATTCATGCAACAACCTCTTATCAAGATCCTGCTCCATGCTAACCCGGGCCTCTTCACTTACATGCCCGGTCTTGATTTTCTCCCTTATCAAATCAAAATAATCCAGACCATGTTCATTAATTGACGGTACTCGCTCTCCACTCAATATATTTTTCATCCATGTTTCCATATTATATACTGGATATTCCGAATGGTTGTTTTGTTCACTAGCAGCCAATTCATATAAGGCGCGGGTTTGCTGTCCAGTAAGAAGTTGCTCATCCATATAGCCATAGTTAATAAACATGTGGATCAGGTTGTTATGTTTATTTTCTGCCGCGGCCTTTTTCAGTACTGCCTGGTAGATATCCAGATGGACCTCGATGATTATTTCTTTTAACCGCTGAATACTGGTATCTATTTTGCTTTTATCCGGCATTTTTCTAAATGCTTCCAGACTGGACATGAACATCAGCCTTCGGTTTTGGGGGAGCTCCGCATAATCCATTATTTTCACTACGCTATTTTGCAGTTCATCAGGTATACTTTCTTCCAATATGTATTCCGCAGTCGATTGTTTCATTTCGTAAGACCTCCTAAACCAGATTTTGTTTTCAGCAATCAGCCCGGGGCTGTCAATTGCAGTAAAATTTACCCTTTATTTTACATCATTATATACTAACTTCCTATATTTTTCTATAATATTATACTTTTTAGTCTATTTTTCCTATTTGTGCTGGTGATTAAACGAGGTCTGCTTGTAATCCACAAAGCACAAACAGAGTTTTCCAAGGTTAACTAATTTGTCTGTGGGGGGACCTGCCTGGTGGTTTTTACGCTTATGATCTTCAGAAGGGTTCTCTTTCCATATCCATTAGGCCCCATGATGCCTGTTTTTTCACCTTTATTAATATAGAACGAACTATATTCTCACCCTTCCGTTCGGTTCTTTAAAATGCCAAAGGCTATTGAAACATAACTCAAATTGGGTTAGTTTTATATCTAGGACCTGGGATTGATTTGATTTAATGAGTACACTGAATAGGGAGGAATAAGCATGGCAAAACAAACCTTTCTTTCAAAAAGGATGAAATGCTTGTTGCTGCTGCTGGGTGTTTTGCTCTGTACTGTTTTTGGGGCTGTTAACTGTTATGTGGTGAAAACGGCGGATAAGTATATATATACTGCGGACTCCGTTCCCCAGGCGGATGCTGTTTTAATACTGGGTGCTTTCGTCCTGCCGGATGGAACCCTGTCTGGAATGTTGTATGATCGGCTTATTACCGGATACGAGCTATGGGAACAAGATAGCGCCCCCAAAATAATTGTCAGCGGTGACCATGGACGCACTCATCATGATGAGGTTAATGCTATGAAGAGCTTTCTTGAGGAAGAGGGTGTGCCCGGTGCAGATGTTTTTATGGATCACGC
>CAZBKS010000580.1:0-1706 GCA_964492475.1 uncultured Syntrophomonas sp.
CATCACTACCACCAGTTCAACCAAGGTGAAACCCCTCTGGTCCTCGTCTTTCTTGCCAATCTTCTCCTTCACCTAACACCCTCCTCAACTTATATACAGATAAATCCGCATTTATTATTTAGTTCCCCTGAAAAACTCCTGTTCGTTATAAAGAGTATGTATAAATATACCAACGACTTTTTGCGAAACATGGAGTCACACCTGTTCCGCCCTCCTTTCCCGTGTTTTTTTGCTTTAGATAGAAGTTGTACCAACCAGCTCAAATACTGGTAATAGAGTGGCCAGAACCACCCCCCCGATAAGCATGGCTATGCCCAGGATAAGCAGCGGTTCAATTGCTGCCATAGCTTGCTCAACGGTATGTATAACCTGCTGGTCATAATAGTCCGACATTTTCGCCAGCATTTCATCCAAAGCCCCGGTTTCCTCTCCCACCGATATCATCTGAGTTAACATAGGTTCAAAAACCCCGGAAGCCTGTAATGGCAAAGCAATTGATTGGCCTTCGCTGATGCTCTCTCTGGCTTGTACCAGTGCTTTCAATACATATGCATTGCCCAATACTCCTTCCACAATTTCCATAGCTTGCAGAATCGGTATGCCGGCGTTTATCAAAGTACCTGTAGTACGTGCAAACCGGGCTTCCATGGTACGTGAATTAAGTCTCCCGATTAGAGGCAGTTTTAAATACAGACGATCTATATAATATCTGCCAGCAGGCATTTGACCTATCTTTTTACTTATATATAGTAACCCGGCGGCAGCTATAATCAGGCCCGGCAATTTCTCTCTTAAAAATCCGGAAAACGCAATTAATATTTGAGTGGGGAGCGGTAAATCTGCACCCACTGACTTAAACAACCCTGTAAAGGTCGGCATAACAAAAACCAAAATAAATATTACCGTCAGGGTAGTAAATACCAGGAGCAGGGCAGGGTAAATCAAAGCAGTTATTACTTTATTCTTTATCTCTCTTTCGTGTTCCAAATGTTCAGCCAGCCTGCTCAATACCTGATCAAGAACACCCCCTAGCTCACCGGCCTTCACCATGTTGATATAAACCGGGCTAAAGGTTTGCGGGTATTGAGCCAGGGCTTCATGCAGCGAAGAACCCCTTTCAATATGGTTTCTTATGCTGACAAGCATCTTTTTAAGAATTTTATTATGGGTTTGCTGTTGTAAAATGCTAAATGCCCGTATTATTGGTAATCCCGCAGCCAGCATGGTTGCCAGCATCCTGGTCATAAGCAGCAGATCACGAGAACCAACCCCTTTAAACATACTCATTTCGATGGCCGGGCTTCCTTTAGTTTGCTTTACTTCAAGAATACAGTAATGCTCTTTTAGCAAACCAGCAATCAACGCATTCTCATTCTGGGCCTCAAGCTGGCCGGTAATCAAGCTTCCCTGCCTATTTCTCACTCGATATGTGAACTGCAGCTACAAACCCTCCTTTTTTAATAAAATTATTAATATTAAGGTTGATACGGCCGATTTTCTGGCCGTCCTTTCAGTGCCGAACACAATAATGTATTTGTCTCCCAGGAATTAATATATGATTTCAGTGCAAAAACCCTGTTTGGATGCACAAATATGCAGGAGCCGTCGACGGAGCATGGTAGAAACACCCTGCGAGGTGAAGCGGAGGAAGGGGGGCGAGCCCCATGGACGGGGCGAGAGTGACGCTCCGCACGGATGCGGAATTG
>CAZBKS010000581.1:0-1690 GCA_964492475.1 uncultured Syntrophomonas sp.
TATCCTCACTCAAATGAAACTGACTGTCTCTAATCACCTGTTTTATAATCTATTATTCTTATTTACGCATCACCCGGTACAAACTGCTACCAAGCATATGGGTAATCTTGCCTGGAAAAAAGCAGGGCACGGCACTGGATACACGAGTCCTGATGATTTCCATTATCCTGTTTACCAGGGTCTCACGTACCTCGGGGGTATCAATTTTCTCGAATATATCATTCAATGACAAAAGCTGCTCTTCTACAATACCTCCAATGCTGCTGGCAATATCCACTCGGCGCTTGGGCAGCAGTCCATACAACTGAAATAACCAGCAATTCACAGGCTCTCTCGGCCAGAAGAGCAGTTTAATGGCAACTACATTAGTAATATAGCCGATAAAAGCACTGATAATTGGAATAGCTATTAACTGATACATTTTTTTCCCCTATTTTTCTATTACGAAAAATATATCAAACTTTGACAATTACCGCAAACAGCTAAGATATATATTAGACCATTTTACTGCTCAAACAGAAAAAGTCTCCTGAAGATACAGGGGACCAAAATGGAGTATTCAATTTAAACCAATATATTATTTCCGTTTGCCGCCCGGTTCTATCTCATATAAATAATGGGAACATTTTTTACAGCCGCTGCAAAACACAATTTTATCCTCAAATACTTGTTTAATAATCTCTACCGATTCATTGCGAGGTAATTCAGCAGCATTATGAATTATTATTTTCCGGGGAGCAATAGAAATTAAAATGCTTACCAGAAGATCATCCAGGCTTATATCATCCAGCAACAGGTCATCCAGGTATTGCTGCATGTATTGCTCTTCGATTTTACATCCGCTTTGATCCCATAAATAGAACATGCCGTTACTTCCCAGCAGAAGATTCACTTCGCGAACCCGCGGAGTCTGGGTGTCAACAAAATACCTCAATAAATTTACAAAATCGCTATATTCCTTTTCGTTTTTCAATTCTTCCGCAGCAACTTCTACCGCAAATTTTATCTCGGTAAGATAATCTCTCATGCAAAAGTTGATAAATCCTTCGACTGCCAGAAATTCATAGTTATTTATATGTTCCAGTATGCGATGGGATATTCTGTTCTTGCGTCCAAAATTCATGAGTAAATTTAAACTTTCATTTTCATGGCATCTGCGCAGAAAATCACCCGATTTAATATAAAGGGATTGTTTATCTTCAGGACTTGATTTCCGGTAGGACTTGATAATCTCTTTCCACAACAATCTCGATTCCCAGTCATTCACAATGTGCTCAGCTAAAACTTCAGCCATCTGATGTTTGAATATATATATAATGTCTTCATTTCTAAAGGTACTGTCCTGCATATCAGTACCATGCAATCTAAAAGACAAAAGCTTAACCGCTAGTTGATTGGCCAGCTGTTGCAAAGGAACAACCTCCACATCCAGGTCATATCCTCTCTGCTTGATCCACCTCAACCGGTTATCAAGTTCTTGCAAAAAGTTATCCGTATTATGGGCCGTTGCTACCTGAAATTCATAAATCATAATCGGCCTCCATCAAAAAGTTAATATATTATATGTTTACCCTAAAATCATTATTCAATCATACAAGCCTTGAAAATACTGCTATTTCCGGCATTTTTTCAATAAAAAAAGCAGGTCTGCCAGACCTGCACATATTTTTGCAAGGCATGGGGACGGTTC
>CAZBKS010000582.1:0-1684 GCA_964492475.1 uncultured Syntrophomonas sp.
TCAGATCCAGCATCTGTGGGTACTCCCAGAGACTGGTGAATAACCTGTTCGAATGCCTCCTGATAACGTTTTTGCAGACGATTAAATACTTCTTCCGTGTATACCTCTTTTCTGCCTTTGCCCCCCATGGTATTGGGTAATACTATGGGTATTCCCGGCACAAACTCCAGGTAACGCGAGGGAGTTAGAGGAGGAGTAACCTCCAGCAGCTTTTTCTCCCATTTGTTATTGAATCTATCCTGTAGTCTTAGAAAATGATTGCGCTGTTCGGTTTTTAACGAATAAGCTTCTAATTCGGGGAAGTGGCCGGTATCGATATTCTTTATGCATTCCAGTTGTTCCTGCAAAAGCTGAATATGCATCACATAACTGGCTATTCGTCCATTGAAGGCTGAAGTAAGGGTATTTAATATATCGTCTCGATTCAATTCCCTGGAAAAACAGTACTCAAAAAGCAAGGAGAGAGCTATTTCAGCCCAGCTTTCAGGGTTTAATCTAAATTCTTTGCTGGGAGTCAGGACCGAGTTCCGTATATCTTTATACACGTTTTCATTCACCGAGGTTTGATATATGCTGGCATACTGGTTAAAGTTTCGTTTAAAAAACAGCACCATTTCTTCAGCGCAAAAGATTACTTCCACTGCTTCCTCTTCGCTTCTAATGCCATATATATCGGGGACTCGCGAGACAAGCTGGTTTTTTAACCAGTATTCTTCATCCCTCTTTATACATTCAAACAAGGCCCGGGCAATTTCCTTAAAAACATAGTTCACCTTTTCCAGTGAGAACCGCTCTAATTTGGCTCCCAGTGAAACCTGGCACATATCCTTGTTCCATATCATCACCCTGGTCAATATCCAGGGATCGATCCCGTAACTCCTGGTGATTTCCGGCCAGAATTTAAATTCCAGGCACAAATCCTCAACCAGGTTATGAGAGAGGGCATAAATGCCGCTTAAAGCTCCTTCTATTCTGTAACCATAAAAATTTTCCAGCAGCGGTGCTACCAGAAAGCTGTTAATAATATTATCGAAATAATGCTGCCGGTAGGTGGTCAAAACAAAATCATATTTCAGCCCTAATGGTTCCACAATTCGTTTTATCCATTCTGCTTTTACACCTCTAGTTTTTTCACTGGCCAGGTCAGCAGCAAAGATTATAATATCAGCCATCAAATGATCAGCTATTTCCAGCATAGCCCTTATGCTGGCACCCCTTCCATTGCTGCCAGGCTTCATTAGAAACTCATAGTGTGCAAAAGTAAACTCCATCTTCTGAATAGTCTCTAACGCTTCAGCTCCTTCAGGGTCACCTATGCATAAAATTAAAGGGTTTTTGTAGTTTTCAATAGATAGCAAAGCTTTCTCAATGATCGTTAATATTTCGGGCAGAGTATCTTTTTCATTATAGAAAGGTATCCCGATGATCAGATCTGCCTGAAGGGCACCCAATTCCTGCCAGGCTGCTTGCAGACTTTCATTGAATAGAGTTTCGCTTTCTTTCTGTTCCAATTCTGCCGGATTAGACTGCATAATCACACCCCCTCCCTACAATTATTATTATACGGGTGGAGACCGCATTATACCAGGAATATATGGAGGCTGTGCTTAGAGATTATAATAATGCCGGGGCCGGTCTACCCGGCTAGTTCCCCTTGAAAAAGTCGTTTTACTGGATTTCGGTA
>CAZBKS010000583.1:0-1664 GCA_964492475.1 uncultured Syntrophomonas sp.
GATTTTACCGCCAGGTTTCTGGCAGCGGCCGGACCTAATCCATCCGTGCTAATCAGATTTATATGGCTGTCAAACAGACCCTGCAAAAAATGGGTGGAATGGTCAGTGGACCCATCATCAACTACTATAATTTCGTAAGGAATATCGGTTCTGGTAACTTCTATATGTTCAATGGTCTGTTTAAGGTTATGCCCCTCGTTTCTGGAGGTTATAATAATGGATGCTACTATGTTTTTACTGAGATTCAAGCTTTATCATCTCCCTGTAATCCAGTCAGGGAACGGCTGATGGAATGGCTGCTGATGACAATATCCAGGCTCTGATTTCTGGCTGGATTATGAACCCTGAAACGCCTCGGATCAACGTCCTGTTTTACTCCATCGCTGGTCTCAATTACTTTATTTATCTGGACTTCACTTAACTCCCCTGCCGCCTGGTTTACGGGCAAAAGGATTTCCGGGTCCGGCTCAGACAGGTGCTCCGGAGTTCCTTCTGCATTCTCATCGGGTGCTGCTGCATTCGTCGATGATGTATGGTTCGTGACGGGTAAGTCATGCTCTGCTTGATGTACCGGTTGAATCCGGTTCTTAATGGAACTGATAAACTCATCAAAAATACTCATCTTTTCCCTCCCTTAAAAAGGTATATTGAATTTAGAAAAAAACCAATCATCATCATAGGTCCGCTGATACAGATATTTGCTGCGCTGTTCCATTGAGTCACTTAAGATAACTTTCGCCAGAGTTCGGGCGGTATGCCTCTTATTACCCAGGGTCTCAATTATCCTGGCAATCCTGGCCTCATTAAAGTGGCTTACTGCAATACGCACCCGGTTATAATGAAAATCAACGGGATTTACCTGATAAGGGGGTACTTTTCGGAAATGGTGGCCAATTTTGACCAAAGGGTTAACGAATATCTTATAGCCGAACAGCCAGAGTTTCACAGAAATTTCCACGTCTTCATACCCCCAGGAGTTAAATCCCCGGTCGAAGCCATGGACTGCATCAAATGCGCTTTTGCGTATTGCCAGGCATGCGCCTGGTGCCAGAGGTACTTCTTTAATACCAGAAGGACGTTCCAGCCACTTTATCTCCAGGTTGCTGTCCCAGGTCTGCCCGTAACCCACCCGGCGATGAGGATCAAAAGGGCCAATGCCCGGACATACGGCACTCACCTCGGGATTCTGGAAGGTTTCCAGCAGGGTATCCAGCCAGCCTTTTTGCATAATTATGTGTCCATCGCAGAATATTAATATTTCCGCTCCATCAGCTGATTCCGCTCCTAAATTGCGTGCTCCGGATGCTCCAATACCTTCGGTGGTAATAAGGATAATATCCTTATATTCAGTAGACTTTTTGCGCAGAAAAGTGCAGGACTGGTCTTTGGAACCGTCGTCAATAACTATTATCGAGGTTTTTTCCCGGGCCTCGGTTCGGAGCATGAAATCCACCGTTTGTTTGGGTCTGATATTTTCATTTCTGCAGGGTATGATTATGGCTGCTTTTTTATTATCCAAGGCATTTCCTTCCTTCTGATTTACGCGGCTTTACTTCGCAGCGGATGGAAAATTATTAAAATAACGGGTATGAAAAGACATACCCGTTATCCAGTATATTAAGGATCAACCGGAGTAGCAGTGCCAATATAAGGTGAAGCAGTAC
>CAZBKS010000584.1:0-1663 GCA_964492475.1 uncultured Syntrophomonas sp.
CCATCTGGAGAGTCGCCGCTCAATTACGTGGAAAGCTTTACCCGGACTACCTGCCCTGAATGTGGCGGAGAAGCCCGGCGGGAAACGGACACCATGGATACCTTTATGTGCTCCAGCTGGTACTTCGACCGTTACTGCAGCCCCCATGAAGGCGATACACCTTTCAGTAAAGTAGCAGTTGTTTACTGGATGCCGGTTGACCAGTATATCGGAGGAGTAGAGCACGCCATCCTCCATTTGATGTATGCCCGGTTTTTTACCAAATTCCTCTATGACATCAATATGCTGTCCTGCGAAGAACCATTTACCAACCTGCTCACCCAGGGCATGGTTCTAAAAGACAGCTCCAAGATGTCTAAATCCAAAGGCAATGTGGTCAGCCCGGAAGAGATTATCAAAACCTATGGAGCCGATACCGCAAGACTGTTTATACTCTTTGCTTCTCCTCCTGAAAGGGATCTGGAATGGAGTGACCAGGGTGTAGAGGGAGCCTATCGATTCTTGAATCGAATCTGGCGCCTGGTATCAGAATATGCCGGTTCCATTAGGGATATTACGATCCCCGAGTATTTTGCTGACCTGGATAATGATACCCGAGAACTGCGTTTCAAGACCCATGCTACAATAAAGAAAGTTACGGATGACGTAGGAGATCGCTTTAATTTCAACACCGCTATCAGTGCGATCATGGAGCTTTCTAATACTATTACCGCTTATAAGGAAAAGGATAATACTGATCTGAGAGTAATTAAGGAAGCTCTGCAAACCCTCCTGGTACTGCTGAGCCCGTTTACCCCTCATATCTGTGAGGAACTCTGGCATTTATGTGAGAATGAAGGCAGTGTGTGTCAGCAGAAGTGGCCTGAATATGATCCACAGGCACTGATTCGAGATGAAATTGAGATAGTGGTCCAGGTGATGGGTAGAGTAAGAGACCATCTTCAGGTACCGCCTGAAATAAGCGATGATGAACTGAAGGACATGGCAGTCGAGTTACCGAAGATTAAAGAACTTACTGCAGGTAAAAAAATCAGCAAGATCATCGTAGTACCCGGAAAATTGGTCAATATCGTAGCCAAATAGAGAGGATATTGCTGTGCGCTGGTATACCTTTGATACAATAAAGGGCAGTATGGCCGTACTCATGGAGGGGGACACCCTCTATCGGCTCATACTGCCTTCGGTTTATTCAGATATCGAAGAACTGCTGATAGAAGATAATAGCGAAAATTTTGAAATCATTCGCATCTTGCAGGGTGATATTTCTATCTCCCTGGTGAATAAGATACGGGGTTATTTTGCAGGAGAAGTGATAAACGACTGGGGCGTAAAACCGGACATCTCCAACCTGCCACCTTTTTACCGCCGCAGCCTGGAATATGTTTATAGTATTCCCTATGGCAAAACCATGACCTATGGTGAAGTTGCAGAAGCCATCGGCAGCCCCAGAGCCTCACGGGCAGTAGGGTGTGCCAACCGCAATAATCCCATCCCACTAGTCATTCCCTGCCACCGAGTGGTAGGTGCAAACGGACCGGGAGGTTTTTCCGGCCCGGGTGGAGTGCAGATGAAAATGGAAATGCTGCAGCTGGAAAAAGCAAATCCTCAACAAGTCAGTCGCAAACATATACAGGACTGATATCCTCCTGAAATGCTGCTGTTA
>CAZBKS010000585.1:0-1658 GCA_964492475.1 uncultured Syntrophomonas sp.
TCCATATTGATCCCCTGCCTTTATTGGGACCGAAAATGTCAGGGTAATATCGCTGCTTACCGGGACATCAATACTTTCATTTTCGGGTATGGTGCTTACGACTGATACTCCGCCGGTATTAAAGCTAAATACATAATCTTCGGCTAGTGTTACACCTGCGTATTGGGCAGCAACTGATCCGGTTGGTACTATAACCTGATAAATACTACCATTAATTAGGTTTGCTTCCGGGTTTAATATTACTTTGGAACCATTTATAACCCGGCTTATGGGCTGTAATTCAAGATCGTTTTCATCCAGTATCTTAATGCTGTCAAACTGTTCTTCCGGTTCAATGGAAATGTTAAAGACAATTTCTATGTCCTGGTCTACAGCAACATTTGCTGCATTATTAATGGGATTGGTAGATAATACCTCTAATTTGTCGAGCACCGTTCTTAAATTCCCGACCTCATCATAACCATAAAAAACCTTGAGTCCGTCCTCATAGTCTACCGATAATAATCGATTATTGCCGTCATACTCATATATGACAGCACTAACCGGCAAGGCAATTAGTGTAATCAGCATTACAATAACTGCGGTGATTTGAATGGATTTTCTAAATTGCACCTCTAATATCCCCCTTTTATTTATATATTTAGTATTTGTTTCTACATATTGTTATTAATTTCCTCTCTTGGCTGAAATTTTCTATTTAATCCACAATTTGGGCTATTAATCTAATGTTCTAATGATTTTGTTTGAAAAAGGGGGACTAGAATTATTATTGTAAGGTGAGTTTCGAGATGAATGACGGCCTGTTGAAAATAAAAAACCTGCCGATTTCAGCAGGTTTTTTACTTACATCGCCTTTTTTCTCTTCCCCCAGTTATGCAGTATCCCTACCTTTTGTTTGGTTTGTGGTTTGTGTTGCATTATCTGGGTATCAATGAGTTCTTTGAATTTTGGCCCGTGGGTAATTACTACATCGTCTACGCCTTTACCCGCTTTGGGGTTCCACTCGATTGAAAAGGTGTTAATCCCTATTTTCCGCAATTCCTCCAACAGCTTTGCTTCGGCTTTCTTTACGTCTTTGTTTTTAAGCTTATCCATATCAAACAGTACCGGAGCGGTAGTTATCCCTAATTCCTTTACCGATTCTACTGCTTGCTTGTAAAGCCCTACACCAGCTATGCCTATGAAGGTGCCGCCAAGATACTCAGCGGCTATATCGGCTTTGAGAGGTCCTTCTGTGATATAGGCTACACTCGGTATAGTGGGTTTACTCGGTCTTGCGATATGCACCGGTGCTCCGCTTGAAGTACCATTGAGTTTACCAGCTGAGGACTTCCAGATGTATTTGCTTAAATTAGGTTTCTGCTTTAATATGCTATCATCTACCCTGATCTGTAGCCCCTGTATCCGGTTCTCTTTGTCTCTTATCGGGATAAGAAAGCCCGGTACGGTCATAAATAACCACTGGCCATCTTTTTCGTAAAAACCAGGAATACCCTGCAGCGAATAACCTTCTTTCTGCAGAAGATAACATACCCCAACAGTGGAGTCCCAATGCAGGCTGGATTTATAACCCTTCTGCTGTATTATTGCATCAGTTAAACCACGGTTACGCAGATTTTGCCGATTCGACGAATGCAGTATCATCATCCTAAGAAACG
>CAZBKS010000586.1:0-1647 GCA_964492475.1 uncultured Syntrophomonas sp.
CACAAGGGGACGGTTCTCCTGTGTCATTTTAATTTAATCTAGGAGAATGACACAGAAGAACCGTCCCCTTGTGTTCCTATCCACCGGCTAAAAAAAGTCAAACAATTAAAAAATCGAAATGGAGTGATAAAATGTTTAAGAGGATTAGATATCTTACGTCCGTTAGTTTTTTGATGATCCTGGTTTTAGCGTTATCCACAACTGTTGTTTCTGCCCAAAACATTCAAGATACTAGCTTGGAAACCTTTTTTGACAATACCATGAATTCCAAACTGGAAGAATATCATATTCCCAATGCAAGCGTATCGGTTGTAAAGGATGGTGAAATTGTATATAAGAAAGGATTCGGTTTTGCGGATATTGAGAATAAGATCCCAGTTGATCCTGATACTACCCTTTTTCGTATTGGTTCTACTTCAAAATTAATTACCTGGACTGCAGTAATGCAGCTGGTTGAAGCTGGTAAACTGGAGCTAAACGCCGATATTAACCGGTATTTGGATTTTGAGATATCACCCCGGCTTGAAAAACCCCTTCATAAAACTACCGCAGAGCCTATAACCATGACCCATTTGATGACCCATACTCCGGGCTTTGAAGATCACCCCGATATGCTTTTCAGGCTATCGGAAGATGAACTTTTACCTCTGCATGAATATATAAAGAACTACCAGCCTGCCAGGATATTTCCCGCTGGCGAAGTATCTGCCTATTCAAATTATTGTACTGCTTTAGCAGGTTATATTGTAGAAAGAGTATCTGGTCTGCCCTTTTCAGAATATATTGAGAATAATATTTTCACGCCTTTAAATATGAATAATAGCACCTACCGGCAGCCTCCAATATTAGACTCGCCGGCCCGTATTGCCAAACCCTATCGATTTATTAATGGGTCATATGCTGAAGCAGGTTTCGAATACATCATGCTCGAACCGGCCGGCAGTATGAGCAGCACCGCCTCGGATATGGCCAATTTTATGATAGCCCATTTATCCGGTGGTGCTTGTAGCGGAGGAAGAATCCTTAAAGAAGAAACATTAAAAGAGATGCATAAGCAGCAGTTTACCTATGACCCGACCTTGGGAGGCATGACGCTTGGGTTCATGGAGGGGGTCTTTAATGACCAAGAGGTACTTTTCCATGGTGGAAGTACTATGCTCTACAACTCAGGTCTTTACCTGGTGCCGGAAGCGAATACAGGAATTTTTATTTCCTACAGCGGTGGTAATCATCTTCTTCATTCCGAGGTTTTTCAAGAGTTTATGGATTTTTATTATCCAATTGAAGCTCAAATAATGGGAGTGCCCGGCGATGGCAGCAAGGAAAGGGCTGAAAAGTATACCGGCGAATACCAGATGAACCGGAAAAGTGTTACAACTGATGAGAAAATTGCCGGCATATTAGCCGGGGGTATTATTAATGTTGATGTTAATGAAGATGGATATCTGCTGGTCACCAACGGCGGAGAAACCAATAAATTTATTGAAATAGAGCCTGGTGTGTATCAGAATCTTAGAGAAGGAAGAACCCAGGATGCCTTTGGGCGGTTTCATAAAATTATTTTTAAGACAGATTCCTTTGGTAGAATAATGTTGACCACCGATGGCCCTATGACCTATTCGAAAGCTCCAATTTATTCAACTTTGA
>CAZBKS010000587.1:0-1624 GCA_964492475.1 uncultured Syntrophomonas sp.
TAAGCTCCAACAACTGGTAAATCAATTCTCTGTTGATCGTTACAAACTTCGGCTCTATACAGCCGAGCAGACCGAAAGAGCTGCCAGGACTTTCAATGATGGATTAAGCACTCTTTATAATTTGGGTAACTTAATCACCGCATTTAAAGCTATACCAGGGGGCTTGATGTCCCAGGAAGAGAGTTGCCCCTTTTAAATCTCTTTTATCGCCCCGAAGGGTAGGGAAAACGACACCTACCCTTCAAGGGTGGGTGAAAGGAGGAAAACAGTGAAACAATTTTACCAAAAAAATAAATACAAGGTCCCGAAGTAAAATGATCAATTTTCTGCGGGAGCATTTTCGCTATCCAACCATGAACAGCTGGAATCGTTCAACCAGTTATGCCAATAACCTTTAAATTCATCACCTGGATCTACCCCAGGAAATCGAAAGAAAGGCCTTTGAGCTCCTGAGTGTTAATGATATCGACATGGAAATTAATGATCTAATCCGCGAATGGAATTACGAACATCAGTATCGATGGCAAGCAGGGTTTAATGGCCGTAGCGGTGGCTATCTGGTTTTATATCAGGGATGTATAGAACCCACGGAGCATAAATCGATTTGTACTAAGTGTGGGCAGCTTAATTTCCAAACAACCGAGAAATCCAATCAATGCGGAGTATGTAGGCAAAACACCAGAGTCAATCTGGAGAAGCCCCGCATGATGATCAAAACATACCCTGGGCGAAGCACCGATCAATATGAAGATTTTGAAGATTGGTCGTTAGAAGAACTCAGAGAAAGGGTTAAGCTGGTACAGAGTTTTGATCAACTCTGCGATGATATTGTGGCAGAGCTAATCTATATCTGCGAGAACTTTGAAGTAGTGGAGCAGGAAATCTGCGTCCCTAAAACTATCAGAGTCTTGCAGGAAGTTTAAAATCTCATTTAAAGGAGGAATGAAAGTGCTCGAAAACTATATAAACCATGTATCGTTTTCAAACCTGGACAAATATCAAAAATGCCCTTATCAGTGGTATTTGCGGTATATAGAAAGACACCCAGATGAAGCAGGTGACTCAGCCCAGATAGGCAAACTGGGGCATCTGATGATAAAAGCAGCTATAGCTGGAAAAATTAGACCAGACCTTGAAGCTTTCAATGATCTGGTTATCGACATAGCCAGTGGCGAATGCTCTAATTTAACACTAAAAGAAAGAGCAGAAGCTCGGGAATTATATCAGGCATACGGTTCTTCCAATATAACAAACCTTTATGAATGGGTTTTGTACGCATTGGAAACACGGGCCAAACATAAAGGCAGAGTTGAACTAGAAAAGGAAGTCTCCTGCATTATTCCCGGTATACCAATACCAATGCAGATGCATATTGACTTCATAAGCAAAGATACAATAATTGACTGGAAAACTGGGAGAAACACCGAACCAGTTAGTTCTCATCAACTGGGGCTGTATGCTTATGGTTATGGTAAATTCAAGGACATAAATCCCGGTCAATTTACCAGAAAATTCGTATTTACAGGCCTACAGAAGCAATATGATGATAAGAAACCCATCCAGGATGCTATTACATGGGCATTAAGTATCTATGAAAGAATAGAAGAAGATTTGGAAGGTTTAA
>CAZBKS010000588.1:0-1624 GCA_964492475.1 uncultured Syntrophomonas sp.
ATTCACCAGGCTGCTGACATGGAGGCCAATATAATATTTGGCGCGAATATTGATGAAGCCTTGAACGATGAGGTTCGGGTTACAGTAATAGCAACCGGGTTTAATACGGTAAAGCCGTCTATAATAGGTGAAACTGCAAAGACCAGGGGCATGGAACCACCTCCGACTTTTCTGGATAAGGGTGACCTTGAAATTCCTCCTTTCTTAAGACGAAATAGATAGAAATAGAGCTGGTGATGTAATTATTACCAATAATTTTTACAACTAATTGAGCAAGCTTTTTAGGGCCGGACCGGGATCATCGAGATTCCCGGTTTTTCCTGTTTTATGGAGTATTATGAGGGATGTATAATCGCATAAATATACAAAAAACCATATAGTCCTCTGGTATAATTTGGAATACATGCAGACACTAAGGTCGGAATAGTAATTTAGTAGTGTGAGTTTGGCATTGAATGCGTCATAAATGCAGCAGCAGGGTATAAATAATTGATTGATAAGATGGTGATTTAATGGATAGGCCTGAGGTTTATGCCGATATAACTCTGCTGGTAAATTTTGCCATGGACTTTCTGATTCTATGGGCAACAGCCAGACTGGCCAGGATAAACCCTGTTATAAGCAGGATAGGAATCGCAGCTTTTCTGGGAGGACTATATGCGGTAGGATACCTGCTGCCGCAATTTCATTTCTTTTATAGTTTTCCAGCCAAAGTTATTTTTTCGTGTCTAATGGTTATGGTGGCCCTGCCTATCGAAAACTGGGACATATTTAAAAGGGCCTTCATTCTATTTTATGCTATCAATTTTACTGTAGCCGGTGCCACAATAGCTTTTTCATATATGATAAAAGTTGATGCTGTAAGTTTCAGCTCCGATTATTTCTGGTTATTTGGGGGAGTTGTCTGTGCGTTATTGATAGGAATTTTTGGCGGAAAATTGATTGGCGACCGGGTTATACCCAGCTTACTTAAATTCAAGGTAGAAATGAAATTTGAACAAAAGACCTGTGCGGGGAAAGGGTTTCTTGATACTGGAAACAGCCTCAGGGACCCATTAACTAACAGACCGGTAATAGTTGCCGAGTATGATTTCCTGAAGGATTGCCTGCCGGAAGACGTGCAGGAAGCCATGGAAAACAACCAGGATGAAGGCAGGATGCTGGATGAATTGATCCTCTCCAGCTGGGCCAGGCGTTTGCGCCTGATCCCTTTTACGTCAATTGGTAAAAGCAACGGAATGCTGGTAGGCATACGAGCTGATGAAGTTATGGTGGACCTGGGTAAAAATCATCCCCGGTATACAAATATGGTTATTGGTATTTATAAAGGGAAATTGACCTCCAAAAACAATTATCAGATGTTGGTGCCGGCGGAAATAGTTGAGGGTGGATAGGAGGAGAAGGTTATGAGATGGGCAGCGGATTTTAGCAGGTTCAGGCTCCGTATAATAAGGATTATTCTTTCACTCAAGTTAAGCAGGGCAATACATTATATTGGCTCTACTGAAGTACTACCACCTCCCCTGGGTGAACGCCAGGAAATGGATTTGATTTTCAGGTTGGGACAGGGGGAAATGACGGTTAAATCAACCCTTATAGAACATAACCTGAGATTGGTAGTATA
>CAZBKS010000589.1:0-1611 GCA_964492475.1 uncultured Syntrophomonas sp.
TCGATGAAATCAATGATGCAGTTGTTATCCATGATGTGAATGATAACAGGATTGTAGATATTAATAAAGCTGCCTGTGATATGTTTGGCTATGAGCGTGAAGAAATGCTGAGCTTGTCTATGGGGGACCTGACCGCGGATGAACCTCCCTATAACCAGGATGACTTTTTACTATGGTTAAAAAAGCCGCCTGAATTAAAAATAAAACGCATGGAATGGAAAGTTAGAGATAAATCCGGTCGCATCTTCTGGATAGAACTAACCTCGAAACGGATGAAAATTGGAGATGAAATACGAGTAGTTGCTGTAATTCAGGATATTACCCGTCGCAAGTATACAGAAAAAGAACTGCGGGACTTGTATGAACGTTATGATAGTTTGTTCGAAAATCCGGCTGACATGATCTTTATTCATGATTTGGCCGGCAATTTCATATCGGTTAACCAGGCGGCAGAAAGGATAACCGGTTATTGGGCAGAAGAACTGATTAAGATGAATATCCAGCAGCTGGCCAGTGATGACAGTCTTAAATTACTGCGGGGGTTCCAATATCAGAGGATGCCTCAAAATCAGAGCAGTCATTATGAACTGGAGATTGTTACCAAATATGATACCCGGGTATTCCTGGATGTCAACATCAGTCCTATTTATAAAGGCGGAAAAGCTGCTGCGGTACAGGGCATAGCCCGGGATATTACCGAGCGTAAAATAAAAGAAGCTGAATGCATTGTTTCGGCTGGGAATCTAGCAAATTTCATAAATTATCTTCCGGATGCTACCATGGCCATTGATATTGAGGGTAAAGTAGTGGTTTGGAATAAGGCCTTGGAGGAGATGACTGAAACCAGGGCTGAAGACATGCTGGGTAAAGGCGATTATGAGTATAGCCTGGCATTTTACAAGAAGAAAAGACCGATAATGGTGGATCTGGTATTAAGGCCAGAAGAAGTTCATGAGTATTACTCGGTGGCGGAAGTGGATAATTATACGATAATAAGCGAATTGGATATTCCTAATTTAAGAGGGGAAGGCCACTACTTATGGGGCCAGGCTATGCCCTGGTATGATGAAAAGGGTAATTTGATCGGCGCCATTGAATCCCTGCGCGACATTACTGACCATTATAAAAGCAGGCAGGCCTTGAAGGATGCTGAAGCGAAAGTGAGAAGGGATCGGAAATGTTTGTTCACCCTGATCGATAACCTTGAAGGTGCGATTCTTACCTGCAACCTGCATGGAACGATAAGGATGGCCAACCTGAAGTTTGGCAATTTACTGGGATATGGGGTAGAAGAAATGCCCGGCATGAATATTGCGGACATTATTGAGGATAACAGCGAACAGATTTTGGGTGCTAAATTACTTGATGCTCTTCTGGTAACCGGTGCTAAAATATATGATGTTAGATTAGTTACCAGGGACGGAATACGTAAGACGGCTAAGATCAAAATCAGGCCGGTATTGGATGAGGGTGAAGTCACCGGAAGTATTATTAGGGTTGAAGAAGTTGACGGGTTATCTCAATAACTGATCGAATTCTCAGGCTGCAAGTTATCAGGAAAACCCAAAGGTAAGGGAATCATTTTTAAGCAAATTGGAAAAGTGATAGTTG
>CAZBKS010000590.1:0-1609 GCA_964492475.1 uncultured Syntrophomonas sp.
TTTTGAACATATTTGTTCATGTTTATATGAAGCTAAATGTCTTTACAATAAAACTGACTTTGATTTAGTCTGGAAATGGCCAGATATTACCAGTGCTAATTTCATCAAAGGTGCAACAAGGCTCCTTAATATTTTACCAGAAAATACTGGTAATTATCAATCATAGCCTGTTGTTAATATGTTTACACTTCATTGCTCATTCTACGCTGGATAAAGTTGGTATAGACTTCTCCTCTTTGAAAAAAAGCATTATCAAGAACTTTCAAATGAAAGGGAATAGTGGTGATAATGTTTTCTATGATAAATTCATTTAAAGCGCGTTTCATTCTAGCTATCGCCTCGGGACGGTCCTGCCCCCACACAATTACCTTGGCTACCATGGAATCATAATAGGGAGTGATGGTATAATTTGAATATACTGATGAATCTACCCGGACTCCAGGCCCTCCGGGGACTACATATTGACCCACGGTGCCCGGGTAAGGTCGGAAATTATTATCCGGGTCTTCTGCGTTGACCCTGCATTCAATGGCCCATCCATTTAATTTAACATCATTCTGAACATAACCCAATTTATATCCGGCAGCTATTCTAATCTGCTCTTTCACTATATCGATACCAGTAACCATTTCAGTTACCGGATGTTCTACCTGCACCCGGGTATTCATTTCGATGAAATAATAATTGCAGTTCTTATCAACTAGAAACTCAACCGTACCAGCACTGAAATAATCGGCGGCCCGGGCGGCATTTACAGCTACCTCTCCCATTTTCCGTCTCATTTCTTCATTAAGCAGGCTGGAAGGAGATTCTTCCAAGAGTTTTTGATTACGACGCTGCAGTGAGCAATCTCTTTCTCCCAGGTAAATCAGATTCCCATATTCATCCCCCAGCACCTGAATTTCTATATGCCGTGGTTCTTCAATATATTTTTCGATGTAAATCTCGTCATTGCCAAAGGCTGCATTAGCCTCCATTCTGGCAGTACTAAGCGCTTCCTTTAATGATTCTTGGTTGTGGGCTAATCTCATCCCTTTCCCTCCACCTCCGGCAGAGGCTTTTATCATAACCGGGTAGCCTATTTCCCCGGCAACTGTCACTGCTTCTTCATAACTGCTTATGGCCCCATCACTGCCAGGAACCAGAGTTACTCCGGCCGCTCTGGCAATTTCCCGCGCTTTGACTTTATCTCCCATGGCTTCTATTACATCAGCTCGAGGTCCAATAAATTTTATATTATAGGTCTGACATAAGTCGGCAAAGTAAGGATTTTCAGCCAGAAACCCATATCCTGGGTGGATGGCCTGTGCCCCTGAATTCTGGGCTGCGGCAATAATGTTGGATATGTTTAAATAGCTCTCCCGAGCAGGAGCGCCGCCAATACATACTGCCAAATCGGCCATTTTTACGTGCAGGCTGTCCCGGTCGGCCACTGAATATACTGCAACAGTTTCAATACCCAACTCCCTGCAGGCCCGGATAATACGAACCGCAATCTCCCCCCGGTTGGCAATCAAGACTCTGGAAAACAATTTATCACCTCAGTCTTCTTTTTCAATTAAAAATAATGTTTGACCAAATTCTATAGGTTGTGCATTTTCCGCCCGTA
>CAZBKS010000591.1:0-1607 GCA_964492475.1 uncultured Syntrophomonas sp.
GAATATCAAGTTATTGCAGGTGAAAATTTGGCTTTAACAGCTTGATTATATAAGAAAATGTTCAGCTGCTGCTTATAATTAAGGCTTCGATTGTTAAATATTAATTTATAGCTAATATATAACTGATGGCTGGGAAGCAGTCAGTTTTTTAAGGAGGATACATCATATATGGAGCCAATTGAAAACAGTGCACCGACTGCCGATGAAGGCGGAGAAGAGAACATTAAAACCAACCCCGATTTACCAGTTAATTTTATTCAAGATATTATCAGTGCAGATTTAAAAGCCGGACAAAACCAGGGACGGGTGCATACCCGCTTTCCACCGGAACCAAACGGTTATCTGCATATCGGACATGCCAAGTCTATCTGTCTTAATTTTGGTCTGGCCAAGGCTAATGGAGGTTTGTGCAACCTGCGTTTTGATGATACCAATCCCAGCAAAGAGGAAGTTGAATTTGTCGATTCCATTATGGAGGATGTGCGCTGGTTAGGCTTTGATTGGGAAGAACGTCTTTACTATGCCTCAGACTACTTTGAACAGCTTTATGAATGGGCTCTGCAGCTCATCAAAGATGGTAAAGCTTACGTTTGTGACTTGACAGCAGAAGAAATAAGGGCCTACCGCGGCACGTTGACTGAACCGGGCCGGGAAAGCCCTTATTACAGCCGTTCAGTGGAAGAAAACCTGGATCTGTTTGAGCGTATGAGAGCGGGGGAATTTCCGGAAGGTTCACGGGTTTTGAGAGCTAAAATCGATATGGCTTCACCGAATTTAAACATGCGGGACCCCGTACTGTATAGAATATTGAAAGAGCCCCACCATCGGACGGGTGACAAATGGTTGATTTATCCCATGTATGACTATGCCCACCCCCTTTCTGATGCTATAGAGGCTATTACTCATTCCATATGTACGCTGGAATTTGCCGACCACCGCCCGCTTTATGACTGGTTTATAGAAAATATTAAAACAGAATATAAGCCGCATCAGTATGAATTTGCCAGGTTAAATCTTAACTATACGGTAATGAGTAAGAGAAAGCTGCGGGCCTTGGTAGAACTGGGATATGTAAAGGGGTGGGATGACCCCCGTATGCCTACTATATCCGGCTTGAGACGCCGGGGATATACCCCGGAAGCCATAAGAGATTTTTGTGACCGGATTGGGGTAGCCAAGCGGGATAGCACCGTAGATATAGCATTATTGGAACACTGTATTCGTGAAGATCTTAATCGCCGGGCACCCCGCGTTATGGCAGTATTGCAGCCACTGAAAATAGTCATAGAAAACTACCCCGAAGGCCAGATGGAATGGCTGGAAATAGAAAATAATCCTGAAACGCCTAACAGTGGTACCCGGCAAATGCCTTTTGCCAGGGAAATATATATTGAACAGGATGATTTTATGGAAGACCCGCCCCGCAAGTTCTTCCGTCTGGCCCCGGGCCGGGAAGTCCGCCTGAAAGGTGCGTATATAATTAAATGTGAAGAAGTAATTAAAGATAATGAAACTGGCGAAATTATAGAGCTTCGCTGCACATATGATCCGAATACTAAAAGCGGCGGGCCTGCAGCAGGCAGGAAAGTAAAAGGTACGCTGCACTG
>CAZBKS010000592.1:0-1597 GCA_964492475.1 uncultured Syntrophomonas sp.
CTCCGATTTTCAAGCATGCTTGTACGGCCACAACAAACTCAGGAATATTGGGGAGAGTTAATGCTACACGATCCCCTTTCTTAACCCCAATTTTCAACATGGCATTGGCCAGTCGACACGCCCTGGAATTTACTTCTTGATAAGTTAGGGTGCGATCCGAATAATAAATGTACGGTTTATCAGGCTGTTTATCCACCCAGGCTTTAAATTGATCCTTAAGAGGTATTCGCAAGTATTTAGGATGAAGTATGACCCCCGGATCATAGCTCTTATGCCATGGCTTTTCTTTCATATTAGACTTCCCCCTTTACCATAATCCCATTTTAAATTCCATCTAAAATCCAGCCATTCTGGCACTTCGCGCTTACTGCCGTCCACTAGCAAGTATTGATAAAAGCAATCATATCCCCTCCAGTCCTGGAAATTAATCAGCACATTGCAATTGCATTTGCACTTAAACAGCAATTTTCGTGCCAACATGCAAAACTGGCAAATATCTACATTAGTTGTTCGCCATTATTTGTACAGCGAAATAGTACTGGCATCTATAATACTCTAATCATTGAATATACCTGCCATCCAATTCAGTAGCCAAAGAAAGAATGATTTTTGCCGATTGGAGAAAAACAGGCTTGTTTTTCTCCAATCGGCAAACAACATCACCCCATTCTTAGCGTTTCACGCTTTCTCTTTCAGTGGCATGCATATTGCATTAAGTTTCATTGAAACTCGTTTAACCATCAGTTTATTGTGAACAATTACAGCCTGAATCAAGTAGCTCCTTTCGGATTTCCTTGATTTTAAGTCCTATGATTAATATAACGGATGGAGATGGATATAAATGGATTTTATCTTAAGCAAGGAACAACTATTGATTCAGAAAGGTGCTCGGGAAATTGCCGATGAGTATATCGCTCCGGTAGCCAGGCTGTTTGACCAGGAAAACCGTGTCCCGGAAGAAATCATGTCTATGCTGGCTGAATTGGGTTATTTTGGGTTAATCTTCCCGGAATATCTGGGAGGTGCTGAAGCTGGTTATGACGGTTATGTACTGGTTCAGGAACAGATTACCCGAATATGCGGTGGTTTAGGAGTGGTTTTAGGCGCTAACAGCTTGGGACTAGGTGCCATAAATAGCTTTGGAACTCCAGAACAAAAGGAAAAGTATATTATACCAACTCTCAGCCAGGAAAACCGCGGCCGACACATCGCTTCATTTGCATTTACCGAACCCGGCACCGGGTCCGACCCCAAACAGCTTGCCACCTTCGCGGTCCGGGACAATAACAGCTATGTATTAAACGGAACCAAAAGATTTATCTCTATGGCTGATTATCCAGGACCCATTGTAGTGTTTGCCAGGGAACGGGACAATAGCGAAGCCGTCAGCGCTTTTATCGTGGACAAATACTGTCCAGGCTATTCGGTATCGGAACCCTGGGAGAAAATTGGCTATCATGGTGCGTCGTTGGTAGATGTCTACTTGAAAGACGTCCGAATTCCCCTGAATAACAGGCTGGGCGAGTCCGGACAAGGCTTCGATATACTATTGCTTGGCATAGCCCTGGGCAAGGTTACAACCAGCACCATAGCCCTG
>CAZBKS010000593.1:0-1596 GCA_964492475.1 uncultured Syntrophomonas sp.
GCAATTATGATTATGAACTATCAGATCTGGAATTATATACATCACCTGTAGAATATTTATTTACTGAACTTCGCAGGATAACCCAGGGTTATCCCAGCGTAATTTTGGGACAGCAGTATCTGAATGACGCTGTCCTTATCCTTGAAACCCTGAAGACCCTGGACTTTTTCCCTGATGGTTTCATCGCTGATTGTGTCGGATATACGAAACCGGATGTTCTAAAACAAGCCGGTGTGGATGGGAACTATGTAATAAGTCGTCTATCATGGGCTTTGGGTTTAGGCAGAAATAAACCGCTGGTTTACCAGGTGAATGATTTATACCGCGATAGATATGGGGAAGATATGGATGAGACAAATGCCCGGAGTTTTACCGGATTACTGGTACTAGCGGATGCGATCAACCGAGCAGCCAGTACAGACCGCTATGCAATCAGAGATTCACTCCGCAGCACCTATATCCCCGGGAGCAAGCTAATCATGCCCTGGGGAGGGGTGAAGTTCGATAAAACTGGACAGAATATTTTGGCTGAAGGTATTCTTGGGCAGATAAGAAATGATGAATATAAAATCATATGGCCTCCGGAACATGCTGAGACAAGAGTAATTTGGCCCGCACCGTCATGGGATGACCGTTTTCATAAAAGGTAAGAGCTGCTCGCCGGCCCCATCAATTTAATTCAAGCATATTTATGGTCAGTATTGAAGTAATCCAAATACTGACCATAATTTCTTCAAAACAGTTTTCACGAAGCCTTTTCCATAATATTTTTTAGGAACCATTTATAACTTCCAATAAGAAATGCTTCCTTATTTTAATTCAGAATAGCAATGTATTGTGGATTTTCATTTACAGCCACCGTTGCTATCACTTCAAGAAACCGGGGGTCAATAATTGATACCGTGTGGCTATAGCAATTAGATGCTACCAGGAATCTGCCATCACCGGTTAAGGCCAGACCGTAAGGGTAACTGCCTACCGGTATGGCTGCGGTTTGCTGGTGGGAAAAAACATCCACTACCCCTATATTATTGTCATTACTATTGCTGACATAGGCAGTATTGCCATGGGGACTGAGAATCACATCAATAGGATTGCTGCCTGCTGCGATCGTATCAGGAGAAGCCCCGGCAATACCGGTGTTAATAACGCTAAGACAATTACTGCCGCTGTCGCTGTTTGCTGCCAATGCCAGGGAATTTCTCTTGTTAATTGCTATTCCAATAGGTCCTTTTCCCACATCGATATATTTAATAGGCAGGTTTACTTTAAGGTCGACAACGGCAACCTGGCTGCCGCTCCTCAAGGTTACCTCTGATAGCGGGCGCAACAGCCAGCTTTTTGGCAGCTTCAATTTGGAGCGCTTGTATTGAGTCCATTACCGTAACCAATCGCATTGGATGATTGCAATAATCTATTATTGGTTGTTGAATAGCGATAAATATGCAAATATAATGAGATTGGATCAATCCATTGAGGCGGTTTGGTATGCGGTTTGTAATTGACAGAGATTCCAATACACCGGTATATATTCAAATTTTTGAGCAAGTACGTCGCCAGATCTTATCCGGGGAACTGCGGCCCGGCTTTCGCCTG
>CAZBKS010000594.1:0-1591 GCA_964492475.1 uncultured Syntrophomonas sp.
CAATTCCACACTTCCGGGGAGGATAGGTACTCACAATCAAGCAAGTGTTCATCCAGTCACCTCCTATTCGGCACTGACTATACAGCATCATTGAAGTTGCAACAACATCTTTCCTGCAGTTTTATTGTGGAACTGTTCAAGAAGCAAAATGAAGAGAAAAGTATTTCTGTGATTGGTAATATATCCTTCATTATTAATATTAACACATATTTACAATTTAGTCAGCAGTGTTAGAGAAACGGCAGGCTGTACAAAAATCCCGAAATCGCCCGGCCTCAGCTCCATAGCGGAGGACGGGAACGATGCATTGGGCAAATTTCTAGCCTTTGTCCCTAAATATAGTTTAATTCTGGCCACAAGTGGAGCGACCAAAAAGTGCAAATCGTTTTCATACAGCTTAACGGGGCTGTTGACAACATTTCGCCTTCAAGTGACCTTGAATCAGGAAGAATAACGCACCTCCAGGACAGGCTATGCGTTTATACTTATACCAAGGCTCTCCAAAAAACCAAACAATTCTCTTGTTATATTATCCAGGGCTTCCGGGGTACTTCCTTCACATCTTACAATCAGCTCCGGACCGGTATTGGATGCCCGAACCAATCCCCATCCTTCCGGGAAGAGTATCCGTGCTCCATCTATATCCAGAACTTCATATAGCGGGCGGAAATGCTGCAATACCTGTTCTACTACCCGGAATTTGTCCTCATCAGTACTCTTCGCCCTTATCTCCGGGGTAATATAGTACTTGTTAACGTCAGCCAGTAATTCGGTCAGATCCTTGTCGCTGTGGGATAGAATACGCAAGAGCCTGGCTGCAGCATAAAGAGCATCATCAAAACCATAATATTCGTCGGCAAAAAACATATGCCCTGACATCTCCCCGGTAAATATGGCTCCGGTTTCTTTCATCTTGCCTTTAATCAGTGAATGCCCGGTTTTAAAAAGCAGGGGCTTGCCGCCCAGACGGCAAATCTCATCTATCAAGCTCTGTGAACACTTCACTTCCACAATACAGTCAGTACCAGGATAATTGGGCAGGATTTCACGCCAGAAAAGAATCATCAGCAGATCACCCCAGATGATATTTCCTTCCCGGTCAACCACACCCAATCGGTCGCCATCTCCGTCCAACCCAATCCCCAGATCCGCCTGCTCTCGTTTAACTGCCTGAATCAAATCCTGACAGTTTTCCACTGCTACCGGATCGGGATGATGATAAGGGAAGGTTGGATCCGATTCACAATAGAGCTCAATCACCTGACAGCCTAACTCGCGCAGCAAGCGGGGAGCAAAAAGAGATGCTGTACCGCTGCCGCAGTCCACCACTACTTTAAGCTTTTTGGGTCCCAATTGAATTTTTTCCTTGATCATGTTCATATATTCGTCAATGATATCCATCTCTGTCAGGCTGCCTGCTGAGCCCGAGATAAAATTTTCGCTTTCCGCCAGCTTCCGTATTTCTTGAATCTCGTCTCCATAAATGGTAGTCTCCCCCAGCAGTATCTTGAAACCGTTGAACTCTGCAGAATTATGACTGGCAGTAATCATCAGACCAGCCTTTATATTCAAGTGGCGGGCGGCGAAATAG
>CAZBKS010000595.1:0-1590 GCA_964492475.1 uncultured Syntrophomonas sp.
TTTATGTCCCCCGCTCCCGCCGGTTGCCCTAAGCCGAATTCGCCCCGGTTCCAGATCCATATCATCATAGGCTACTATTAAATCGGAAAGCTCTTGCCGGTAAAAATGCAGCAGGGGCTGAACAGCCCTGCCGCTGAGGTTCATATAAGTCAGCGGCTTGACTATTAACACTCGTTCTGCGTTTATTCTAAGATGCCCAATTATGGCATCAAACTTACTTTCTTCTTTTTCAATTCTATATCGCCCGGCTATCTCTTCAACCACCCGGTAGCCCATATTATGCCGGGTGTTCTTGTATTTCTGACCCGGGTTGCCTAAGCCAACAATTATCTTCATTTTTAAGCTTTTCCCCTTTAGCATGAAACTGCGGATCGGTTTCAACCAACTTCTTCGATGAGACAGGGAATTAAAACCCGCTACCGTTTTGTCAACCGAAACCCGACCGCTTAAAGAAGCGGAGGACATCTTTTCGCCTCGTTTTTTCTCACTGACAATACTGCTATTATTATAACAGCCAGGACTGCATTATCCCAGAAACAAAAGCAGACCAAGGGGACGGTTCTTGCGGTTAGCCCTGGCTACGAACCATGCCTTTAAAACTAACTCACCTTTACTTAACCGCAAGAACCGTCCCCTTGGTCTCGAATAAAAAGCCGCCCCATAGGGGCGGCTTTTTATTCATCTGTTTCATTGTTGTGGATGCTTCTTTATGACCAGCCGATCTAAGCTTATTCTTGATCCTGGCCTGCTTCTGCTTCATCCTCGCCTGGTTCTGCAGTAGCCTTGGAAGGTGATAACACTAAACATATTATGGTTTCTGGGGTCTCGGTCAATTCTACTCCATTGGGCAGAGTTAAGTCAGCGATAATAATCCGATCCCCAATATCTAGACCTGATACATCGACAGTGAATACTTCTGGTAAATCCTTGGGCAGACAGGCTACTTCTACCTCCTTTGTTCCTACCTGCAGTATACCACCCTTTTTGATCAGTTCCTCTTCTCCTTCGATATGGATTCCAACTTTACTGGATATTTTCTCTGCCATATTGATGGTTAAGAAATCTATATGAATTATATGTCCACTCAAAGGCTGCTTTTGAACTTCTCTGACCAATGCCATTACTGTCTTTTCTGTTCCTTCGATATCCAGAGTGAATATACCCCGGGTTCCATAACTGCTCATTTTTTTATATAGATCCCGGCGATTGAGAAACACCGGTAATGGATTTTGTTCCTGTCCGTATACTATCCCCGGAATCCATTCCTGTTTCAGCATATCGTTTAGATATCCTTTAGTCTTTTTTTCCCTTATTTTGCATGCAAGTGCATTTGCTGCAGTCAAATTTTCACCCCTTTTCTCATAAAATCTATTTATAGAAATGTATCATAATCTATACTCAATTGTAACATTCTATTATATGTATGTCCAAATTGCCTATCCTTCAAATAGTTTGCTAACTGAAAGATCCTCATGAATTCTCAGTATAGCCTCCCCTACCAGTGGGGCAATAGATAAGATAGTCATATTATCAAGTATTTTATCTTTTCCCAGAGGAATAGTATTGGTGATCACAATTTCTTTGAAGGTA
>CAZBKS010000596.1:0-1576 GCA_964492475.1 uncultured Syntrophomonas sp.
CCGGCGCCGTCGACGATCTTTCGGCCTGTCGTACCCTGGGCCTGAAAACCGACACCTCCTTTGAAGATCCGATTGTTGCCCTGGCCCATAAATATTTACAGATTCCCTGTTCCTGCATGAGTCCTAACCAGGGGAGAATGGAGCTCATACAACAGATGATTAAAGATTTCAAAGTGGATGCAGTAATAGACCTGACCTGGCAGGCCTGCCACACCTATAATATTGAAGCATTTGCAGTTGGACAGCTGGTTAGAAAACTGGGACTGCCCTACCTGCAGCTGGAAACTGATTACTCCCAGGCTGATGTGGAAGGCTTGAAAGTTCGGATAGAAGCACTGCTGGAGATTATATAAATAGAATCTTAACAATATAAAAGGAGTGGAGAAATATGGCTGATTACCGTCAGATGTGGAGCGACCTGGGAATGGATCTGGAAAAACATGATATTCTATGTGAAGTCCTCCCCGACGCTTTTGGAGGGGTTTATCTCTCCCAGGAAAACCGTCCCGAAGGGATGGATTATTTTAATTTTGTGGTGTCTGAAATTCATGGAGTAAGACCAGCGGAATTGATAGAACACCAGCAGAAAGGTGGTAAGATTTTTGGTACCTTCTGCGTTTATGTACCAGATGAAGTAATATTCGCAGCTTCTGGCATTGCCACCGGGCTGTGCGGAGGTTCCCAGTTCTGGGTGCCAGGCGGCGAAAAAGTCCTGCCGGCCAATACCTGCCCGTTGATCAAGGCCTCAGTGGGAGCTCGTTTGGATGGTACCTGCCCCTTTTTCAAGATTGCCGATATGTACATTGGAGAAACTACCTGTGATGGCAAGAAAAAGGCCTGGGAAATCCTTAATCAGGATGTACCCGTTTATGTCATGGATCTACCCCAGATGAAACGGGAAAAAGACATTAAAGCCTGGCAGGAAGAAATTAAATCGCTTATACAAAAGGTAGAGGAAGTCACCGGTAATAAAATTACTGCCGAAGCCCTGGCAGATAATATTAAGCTTATAAATGAAAAAAGAAAGGCCCTGGCCCGTCTCTATGAACTGCGCAAAAATTCACCGGTACCAATCAGCGGCAAAGATGCGCTGTTGATCACCCAGATCGCCTTCTATGACGACCCGGGCCGCTTCACTGCTCAAGTTAACTTATTATGTGATGAACTGGATAAAAGGGTATCCAATGGTGAAGGAGTATTCCCAACTGATGCCCGCCGTATAATGATTACCGGAACTCCCATGGCCATACCTAACTGGAAACTGCATCACGTAGTGGAGACTCTCGGGGCAGCGATAGTAGTGGAAGAATTGTGTACCGGGGTACGCTATTTCGAGAATCCGGTGGACCAGAGCGGCAGCACCCTCGATGAACAGGTGCAGGCTCTGGCAGAACGCTATATGAAGACCAACTGCGCGTGCTTTACTCCTAATCCAGGACGGATTGAAGATATTTTAAGATTGGCGAAAGAATACCGGGTAGACGGAATAATCGACTGCAACCTGCAATTTTGCGGTCTGTACTCCACAGAAAGCTATCTGGTGCAGCAAGCTCTCAAACAGGCCGGCATACCGGTA
>CAZBKS010000597.1:0-1576 GCA_964492475.1 uncultured Syntrophomonas sp.
AACCATATTATGAGAATGACATAGTGTTTTCTCCCGACACTCCTTATATTAAAGGGAAAAGCAGGGACATGCGCCAGGCACTGATGGTCAAGCATGCTATGGTTCACCACCGGGAAGAGTGTATAGATTTGCATCTTGCGGTACGGATGGCAGTTATTGCAGAAGAGCATTTCGGTAAAGTAATGTCTGACCGACTGGGGGTCACTGTACTTGGCTCCAGCTGCTTGGGAGACTGTATACAGGGTATTACACGAGCCAGGTTATCAAATCCTTCCAGGTTTTATTTTAATAAATGTAAGGGGCTGGCCAGCACTATCTGGGCTTTGGAAGGAAAAGTCCTGACCATTACCCAGAAACAGGAGCATGGAAAAGATGAATTAATGACGCTCCCAGACGATGAACTCTTCACGGTGGAACTTATATAATGGGAAACGGGACTTATCCCCGTTTCCCATTATCAGATTTAATCTGCTGTAAGACCGCCGTCTATGATGAAATAAAATTTTTCTAGCCTGTCCTTAAACAGTTGATTTAATAACAATTTGCATAAACGATTAATGAATGCATTACTCCCATGCAGAAGAAGGAATGACTTGCAAAAAAGCATTTAAAAAGCATTTAAAAAGCAATACTACTGGCAGTATAAATACGGGAGGGTTTCTATGTATTGTACAAAATGCGGTACACATCTACCTGAAAATGCAACATTCTGCACTACCTGCGGGGCTGACCTGAATTCACCGGAACCAAATATTCAGCCCTCGGTCCAGAATAATCTAATCGGGTTTTCACCCCAAATATAGATCCAGCTTCCCAAAATATCAAACTGCCTCTAAAAACTGGGCTCTTATCTTTTCACTAATTTTATTTGCCATTGCAGTTATAGCATTTCCCATTTATGGTCAGGTTAGCGGGGAGATGGAAATGCCGTATTCACTCTATTACGGTACGGGTATCGGGGGTACCGCCTGTGCATCGATTAACGATATCTCTGATGAGGTGTGTTTCAGGTGTAAGTGCACGCTTTTAAAATAAGTTGCATAATCAAAAGATATTTGTCAATCATGAAAGGAGAGGTGTAAGTGTTAAAAGTAGGTATAATACGCTGCCAGCAAACTGAAGATCTATGTCCCGGCACTACCGATTTCAAAATTGCTAAAACAGGCAAGATGGCTTTCGAAAAAACGGGACCGGTTGAGATAGTAGGGTTCGTTTCCTGTGGCGGCTGCCCCGGGAAAAGAGCGGTGGCAAGAGCGCAGCTTATGGTTGACAGGGGAGCAGAAGCCATTTTCCTGGCTTCATGTATAGGCCGGGGCAATCCCATTGGTTTTCCCTGCCCTCACTTTGAAATGATGAAGACGGCTATAGTAAAGAAGATAGGTCCGGATATACCGTTAATAGATTGGACTCATTAAAAAGGAATAGGGTTTTTATTCTCAGATTATAAGTAAATAGGGTGGCCCAAGAACTCGCTGATATCAGCGAGTTCTGCGTTAAATGCACATATTGGGGGCTATTCGTAACATCCAAAGGAGCTGGCCTGGAAGACAACTACCTTAATTACTAATTCGTCTGA
>CAZBKS010000598.1:0-1570 GCA_964492475.1 uncultured Syntrophomonas sp.
TCTGAACATATACTCCTTTTTTTTGAGCCAAATTCATGAGTTCATCTAGTTTTTTACCCTGCCGGCCCTCCTGGATCAGTATCTTTTCAATTTTCCTTCTTCCCTTTAGGGCTTCCATCACACTATTTATACCAACGAGTTTTTCATTCATTTACTGCCTCCTGTATCTATTCGAGTATGTTACGTATCACAGGCGTATCACAAGGGACGGTTCCTCTAAGACACTACATAACAACAAACGTAATGTTGGAGAGCAACCGTTATGCTGTACGAAAAGTCCCAAAATCGCCCAGTCTCAGATCCATAGGGGAGGACAGCAACGATGCATTGGGCAATCTTCTAACCTTTGTCACTAAAATAAGTTTAATTCTGGTCATAAGGAGAGCGACTGAAAAGTGCAAAATAGTTTTCACACAGCCAGACATTAATTTATATATTAAAAAGATCGTCGCTTATAAGTACTTTTGCATAATGTTCCACTGGAAAGGCAGTATCATACGGAATAGTATCAAACAACACCTTGAACTTATCCTGGAACAGTAAAAGTAACGGAATGGCTGCCTGTCTCATCTGGGGATGGGCAGCAGGAGAACATCTCATATGGAAAAAGTGCCTCCATTCCCTGATATTATAGGTAACCGCGATCTCGGTTTTTAAACAAGTAGGCAGTATAGCCCGGGCTTCCTGGGGGGTAGAACCTTTGGCCAATAAATCAAGGTAGTTTTTTTCGGCTAAGAGACAGCTTTCCTCCCATATAGAATAAGTTTCGGTTTCGGGAGTATAGAAAAATGGTTTTATAACCGTGATCTCGCTGCCAAACTTGTCCTTAGCATAGTTGCAATAACGGGTTGATTCCTGGCTGTAGCTGCCAATTCGATGTCTTACCAATTCATGGGAAATCCCCCGGTCTATAATAAACAGGGCCGTTACCTTCTCATGTTCTATTACCGATTCGTGCCCACTATTAACTATCCGTTGGAGAAAAGCTTCATTATAACCATCATTAATTTTGTCCTCTGATTTATAGCAAATCCTGGCACAACGCTCTAATCGAAGCATTACCGCTTCATCCAACTGTGAGGCAGGCACCCTTATTTCTGGTGGTATTACAAGCATGCGTTCTGAGTCTCCCTTCCCTTAATCCTTTAGTTCTCCTCCAGTACTTTTCCGGTCAGGTACAGCAAACGTTCCCGATCCCCTTTTAAATATAGATATCCCAGCAGGGCTTCAAATCCGGTACTCATTCGATATTCTATTACATCTGCATGTTTAGGGGGTGAGCTTTTGGCATTTCTTCCCCTCATGGCTATATCCTTCTCTTCCTCGCTGAGTTCTTCATACAATCGTCTTATAGCCCGGGCCTGATTCTCAGCCTTGACGATATCCACGGTATCGTGATGAATATCTTTTATCTTGCGCGGCCCGGATGCAATGGTATGCTCTCTCGCTATTAGTTCGAATACGGCATCGCCTATATAAGCCAGTATAACAGCCGAATATTCGTTAAGTTTATTAATATCCGGCCTTTCATGCATTAACAAGTTTCCATCGAACTCCTTCCCTGGTATCT
>CAZBKS010000599.1:0-1563 GCA_964492475.1 uncultured Syntrophomonas sp.
TTCATAACCAAATAGCTCAGCTTCCAGGAGATTTTCTGGAATAGTGGCACAGTTTATGCGCAGAAAAGGAAAGCGGCTGCGGCTGGATTGATTATGTATGGCCTGGGCAAAAAGTTCTTTGCCAGTGCCACTTTCTCCGCACAAAAGAACAGTCGTAATGGTATGCTGTGCAACCTGATGCGCAAAATTCTTGACTTTTTTAAATATCTCATCATCGCCTACAATATCATCAAAATTGTATTTGGCCTTGTACAGGTTGTCAACCTCGTCCTTATACATGTTTAGTTCTGTCAAGAGATTTTCAATAGTATCCTGGGCATTCCAGATATCCATAAATACACTGTAGGCAAAAGCACCCACTACTTTGCCTTCTTGTATGATTGGAATAGTAGAAGCTATCATGTTGTAATCGTTAATTCTCCAATTATAACCCACTATTGCTTTCCCGGATTTTAGCACTGTCATGACCCGGGTATGCGGTGTTATTTCTTTGGCCGGCCGGCCGATTACTTCTTCCCGGCATAAATTCAATACATTCAGGTATGTTTCACTTACCGACACAATCCTGCCTCTATCATCAACTATCATTGCTGCCATAAACTGGTTTTCAGTAAATAAAGCTTCCAATATCCGTCCTATTTCCAATTCGCAGCTCCCCCCCGTTGAAACCAGCCTGAATCATATTCATCGACTCCCCGGTCCCAACCATAAATGACCTGTTTTGATCCCGCAAATATGAAAAGTATTTATTATGCCATTAATCCAGCCGGTTTTGATGTGATGGAATCTTTTATATAAAAAGATTATATCATAAAAGGGGTCAGGCTTAACTTAACCTTAAGCTAGCTTAAAGTAAGTTAAGCCTGACCCCCTGAGCTATTTAACTAGAGCTGTACGGCTTTATTGCTTTTTCTCCATATACCCTGTTTCTCGGCACTTTTCACCAGATCATCTCTCACTTTAGGATGAGCCAGGCTAATAAGACCCTCTGCCCTCTGCCACACCGACCGGCCTTTCATTTCAAATTTTCCATATTCAGTTACAATAAACTGAGCAACTGCACGAGGATCGGTTACTATTGCTCCGCTTGTTAATACTGGCACTATTCTGCTGGTTATATTGCCGGCCCGGTCAATGTTGCATGATGGCAAACAGACAAATGATTTGCCCCCGCGGCTTTCATAGCCCGCCAGCACAAAATCCAGCTGTCCACCGGTTCCACTTATTATACGGGTACCAGACGACTCGGAGCATACCTGCCCGTACAGGTCTACTTCAATGGCATTATTGATGCTGACCAGATTATCATTTAAAGCTGCCACTCCTGGATTATTGGTATAGTTGACCGGGTACATGGAACAACGAGTATTATTGTTTATAAAATCATAAAGTTTCTGGGTACCCAGGGCAAATGTATATACTATTTTCCCGGGATCGATATTTTTTTTCAAATTGGTCAACCTGCCGGCCTCAAACATATCTATATAGGCGTCCACCAGCATTTCGGTATGGCAGCCCAGGTTCTTTAAGTCCGAATCAGCTATCAAAGTACCGACAGCGTTA
>CAZBKS010000600.1:0-1562 GCA_964492475.1 uncultured Syntrophomonas sp.
TATCACCAGGTAAATGCCCAATAATATAGTTGAAATCCTGATATACCTGGAGGTCCAGGAATAATACATTGCAGCCAGCAGCAGCAGCAGACCAAGATAATAGAGAACAACAAGACCTGATCCGGGGGTTTTTACCCAGAGGTAGCTTCCTGGTATCTGGCTCATACCAGCTGCCAGTCCCTGTAATATCTCGATCATAAAGCCGGCCGGGTACAGGAAAAGGGTTGCCAGTGGAGGCAGGAAAATACTGAGTAGAGCAGCAAACCCGGTTATTACTATACCTCCAACTAGGTAGCTGATAATGATATTGCTGATCAAGCCGGAGGGGCTGAAGAGGTTAAAATAGTAGGCCAGCAGCGGTACCACTGCCAGTTGGGCACAAAAGGGGATCAAGACTATGTCCCATAGGGTGTTTTTATACTTGAAATAATCTTTTATGGAAGGATAAAGACACACCAGGCCCCAGGTAGCCATAAACGAAAGCTGAAATGAGGTAGTGAAAACAGCATACGGGTCATGAATTAATATCATCATGCCGGCCAGACCCAGGGAATTTCCCAGCCCACCTTGCCGGCCCCGATAATGGGCCAGCAAAGCCAGTGAAGCCATGATTACTGCGCGCTGAACTGAAATCGGCCAGCCTATAAGACTGCCGTACAATAACAGATATCCCATGACCGCTAAAAATCGAGTCCCTTTGGGAACATGGAGCAGAGAGGCAGCAAAGGAAAAAAACAAGACCAGAAAGCCAATATGCAGGCCGCTGACCGCAAAAATGTGTACAATACCGGTTTTCTGAAACATTTCGTATTGATTGTCTTCTATGTTTTCCTTTTCTCCCAGCAGCATACCCAGGAATAAGTCGGCTTCAGATTCAGGCAGGGTATCGCACACTACTTCTTCCATCTTTTTCCGGCAGGCATTCAGGAGCCTGTCCATTCCCTGATCGGGTATAATTATTTTAATATCCTCCGCCCGCTCCAGCGACATTATATAGAAAACCCGCTTATTCAACAGATAAGTGCAGTAATTGAATTCCCCTGGATTGCCTGGTTGCTCAGGAATTTCCAGCTTACCCTGAAGAGTTACCTGCTCTCCCCTTTTAAGATCCGCTTCAAAATCACAATATACCTGAATATACTTCAGATATGTAATGCTATCATCAGTTCTCAGCAAGAATCCAGTTTTATCTTGTTTAGTAACGGGATAATTAATAATTAGCCCGGTCACGGTTTGATATCCCATATCAGCTAAATTATCTGGTCTATCGATACACCGGTACTGAAAATAGGCAAACCCCATTAACAATACCATCGTACTGACGAGGATCTCTCTTCCCCATCGGGGCCGCAAGCAGTAGAGCAGCAGGATCAGCCCCAACAACAGCAGTATCCCCGTCCACAGTTCAAAATAGGCCAGGGTGATACCGATAGAAAAAATAAGAAATATTTCTATCCATAAACTCATCATATTATCCAACCGTCTTACGACTCATAACTGCTCCGCAAAATGCTTCTACCTCACACATATGCTGTCCTTGATATCATTGAATTTTTTTTCTC
>CAZBKS010000601.1:0-1541 GCA_964492475.1 uncultured Syntrophomonas sp.
TCATTAACATATATATCTTCTTTGGACTGCTTAACAAAATTTTCTTTGCCTACTCCACAGGCCGGGCAGATTTCCGGCGGCTGATCTCCTCCATGAATATGACCACAAACCAGGCAGCGCCATTCAGTTTCGGAAACATCCTGGATCTTCTCTAATACCCGCCGGGCAAACTCCATACCAAAATTAAATGCATCTTCCAATGCCCTGGGGGTAGGCTTAAAGTTTATTTTCAAGCCTGGCAGTACCCGCATACGCAGCATATGCAGGCGATTTTCTATATTGGGAACAGCTTCTCCACTCCAGCCATAGGCACCAAATGCTCCTGCCACCATATCCCCATGGGTTATGGGCGAAAGACTGCTTAACAGTTCCCAAATAGGAGGAAGGGTATCTCCATTTATAGTTGGTGATCCTATTAAAATCCCATCCGCGTTCTCCAGTTCTTTGAGAACGGTGCTTACCGGGGTATAAATCAGATCATATTTTTTAAAATCAAAGTCCCCCAGCATAGACAGTCCTTCTTCAATACTGCGGGCCATCATCTCCGTATAGCCATAAGCCGTAACATATGCCATTACAATAACCGGCCGGTCTCCTGCGCGGGGAGTCGGAGCTGCCCACTTCCTGTATAAATCAATATAATAATCCAGGTTTTTTCTCAGGATCGGGCCGTGGCCGGGACAAATTAATTCTATCTCCAAATCTTTTATCTTATCCAGCGCCTCAATAATATAAGGTTTGAAAGGTCCCATTATTTCATCAAAATAATATTTATAAGCATCGGTGAAGTCCTGTTCGATAAGATCGTTAAATATGCGCTCGTCTGAATAGTGGCTGCCGAATGAGTCACAGCTGAACAGGATCTTATCTTCCTTAAGATAGGTGTAGATGGTGTCCGGCCAGTGCAAAAACGGAGCACTAATAAATCGAAGGGTTTTCCCACCCAGATCCAGTTCCTCGCCATCTGACAATTCTTTGGAACTAAACCGGGAATTGCTTATTTCCTTAAGAAAAGTCAGGGCGGTCGTACTGCCCATGACTACCAGGCCGGGTATTTTCTGCAGCAACATCTCCACCGATCCGGAGTGATCCGGCTCCGTGTGATTCAGTATCAGATAATCTATCTCGGAAAGGGGACATATCTTCTGCAGGTCATTAATAAATTCATCAAAGAAATTTGCTTTGACCGCTTCAATTAAAACCGTTTTTTCGCTTCCTCGTATCAGGTAGGAATTGTAACTGGTTCCATATTCAGTGGTCATAATTATGTCAAAAATTTCCAGCTCTGGGTCCTGCACACCCACCCAGTAAACATCATCCTTAATTTTAACTGACTGCATGTTTATCCACCTCCTGATTTTTCCAATCTTACATCATTTAGACTTTTTCCTATAATAAACCATATTGTCAAATCAAACAATGGTTCCACTGCAAAAACCCTGTTTGGATGGACAAATATGCAGTAGCCGTCGACGAAGCATGGTAGAAACCCCTGCGAGGTGAAGCGGTGGAAGGGGGGCCAGAATGAACTGCTCTTCCTT
>CAZBKS010000602.1:0-1539 GCA_964492475.1 uncultured Syntrophomonas sp.
ACATTCTATATCTGCTGCTGTTTGCCGCCGCCGGACTCTTGATGCCCGACCTGTGGCTAAAGTCCATCGTGAATCGAAGAGAAGATGTGGTGCTTAAGGGACTGCCAAACTTTTTGGACCTGCTCAGTATCAGCGTACAGGCTGGATTGGGCTTCGATGCTGCACTGCAGAAGGTGGTAGAAAAACATCCAGGTCCCTTAAGCAGCGAATTCGGCAAAGCCCTGCAGGAGATGGGTATGGGCAAACCCCGTCGGGAAGCTTTGAAAGATATGGCCGAAAGATTGAATATCAGTGAAGTCACTATCTTCACCACGGCTATAATTCAGGCGGAACTGCTGGGGGTAAGCATCGGCAATGTGCTGCAGATACAATCTCAGCAGGCCCGGGAAGCCCGCCGCATGCAGGCCGAGGAAAAAGCCATGAAGGCACCCATAAAAATGCTAATACCGCTGGTCGTTTTCATATTTCCAGTCATGTTTATCATTCTTCTGGGCCCTGCATTTATTACCATACTGGAAACCATCTAGTTGACAATTGGGAACGGTTCCAATCTGTTATAAAAAATAGCTTTGAATACTGATATCCATACAATCATAGTAAGATTATCAAACTCCTGGTGATACAGCAATCGCAGGGGATGCAATGCATACTAGCAGGGAGCCGACTTTTACCAGCATAGATTAATTACTTTTTTATATTTTATCTTGTTTTAAAATTATGGAGGATCATCAGTGCAGGAGCTACAGATAATAAACGAAGTCAACGGAGCAATGATAGCCAGCAGCTGTTACCTGGCGGACAGTTTCTTTACCCGGCTCAAAGGATTGCTGGGCAGAAAGCAGATGTCAGAAGGGGAGGGGCTTTTGATCATACCCTGCTCCTCAGTTCATACTCTGGGGATGAAAATGATTATAGATGTTGTATTCCTTTCGTCAGACTGTCAGGTGTTGCATATAATAGAAGAGATGCAGCCGGGAAAGTTAAGTCCCATTATAAAAAACTCTTCCTCGGTACTTGAATTGCCTCCTGGTCAGGTCAGGAGAAGCGGGATGAAAATCGGACACCATTTGAAAAGTATATCGGTTGATAACTAAAGACTGAAAATTAATATAGGAACAAAAAATTAAAGGCCCAGGGGGGCCGATTATTTTTTCCCAGATAAACCTAACAACAGAGTCAAATATTTCCTGAATCATTAATCATGAAGCTGTTAAACCTAAATTAAGTGACTAACAATATTGCTGCAGACAGAAGAATACCCCTCAGCGGCAAATGCATAATCAGTTGCTTTCTTTGAGACAGGGAGTAAATATTGGTCAATAAAATGCCTAAGTTAAATATCAACTAAAAGCCCGTTTTATAACTTTTATAAACTCATATAAAAGGAATCTTTATTTTTCACAAGGTTCTATTTTGTCAAGAACAAGTCGATATTAATAGAATATTAAATTAGTGTTAATTTATCTGTTGACAATTATCCTGAGGGATGATAAGATAACTCTTGCGCGGCGGGAAGCCAAAGCGCGAAGGATCTGATAA
>CAZBKS010000603.1:0-1512 GCA_964492475.1 uncultured Syntrophomonas sp.
GCACCTGGCTCTTGACATCCTCAAATGCACATGATAAAGACGGAAAGAAATCACGGGAGGCCTGTACCACCCTTTCGTCTATTTCAACCAGAGTGCCCTGTTTTACGGCTGGATGACGGACTACTTCTCTTAAGGTACCACCATCTCCTCCTCCTATTATTAGAACATTTTCTGGCCGGGGATGTGAATTGCATGCTACCAGACTTATCATCTCGTGGTATACAAATTCGTCTTTTTCAGTGGTCATTACCATACCGTCCAGTAACAGCATCTTCCCAAACTGCTCGGTATTTATAACCGCAAGATGTTGAAAAGGAGTCTGTTCAACTCTCAGTGTTTCTTTACTTTTACAGCTAAATCCTATGGCTGGAGTTTGATATTCTGTAAACCACAATTCCAAACAAAGTTCCTCCCTTAATCAATTCATAAATCTTGAAATACTTTTAATACCACAAGGGTACGGCTGCAAATGCACATCCGATTTTTTCAACTATATGCTCAGCAGACGCGATTTTTATTTCTTCTAACTCCAAACCTCTAATCCTAAAAGCTTCTTTAACCATATCGCTCACCATTTTCTCAGCTTCTTCCCGGCTGCACTTGCCGGAATACTCCATAATAACGCCAAAACTGTCCTTTTTAATTCCTACCGATACAGCTGCGGCTATTCTTGTACCCGGTTCTTCACAGATTATATCGCCATAAGCAATGGGTAACAGGGAACCTTCCGGTATTACCAACTCCGGATCATATACACAACCTGGAGGTAATATGCTGCTGACTTTTAACAAATTGGTGTTTCCTACCCTCGCTTTTAATAAAGCTCCGTCAAAAGCAGTGAGTTCGGTTTCGCCTTCTGCAGCAGCAGCGGTAACGAAATATTTCTTAGGTAACGGTAACATTGCCAATCCTCCCCGATTAATTATCCAAACAGATATATTATATACAAATCACCTATAATTTAAAATAAAAATATTAAGTGGGTGCCTGGCACCCAACTTATTAAAATATTTACTTGCTGCCCTTTATGTTTTCCAGAAATTCCATAAACTGCAATACTGACTTGCGCCTCTTCTTCTGGTGGGGATAAATTATATAGAAATAACGCCGGGCCCCCTGATCAGCTATTGGCACACTTACTATCTTGCGGTGAGGGTCCAGTCGCTTAATCGCCCAGTCGGATACCATAGATATTCCCATTCCGGCTTCAACAGTAGCCAATACTGCCTCGGTACTGCCTACTTCCATATAAATATTTATATCTTCCATCTTCAAGCCGCTGCCAGTAATTATTTCTTCGGCTACCTTCCTGGTTCCTGATCCTTTTTGACGAAATACCCATCTTTCTGAGGCCAGTTCTGATATTTTAATACTCTCCCGGACCGCCATTCTGTGGTTGTCAGGCACTGCAATGACCAGTTGATCTTCAACCCACTGGAGGCCATCTACCTTGCGGTTATTATACCAGGCCGCGACAACTCCCAATTCCTATTCTGTTTCGGCCTCTTTGTT
>CAZBKS010000604.1:0-1507 GCA_964492475.1 uncultured Syntrophomonas sp.
GGTAACAGTAAGGATTGGTCTTCATAATATCGGTAATTAGCCGTGCTAAATAATTAAGCGCAGATGCCATCAGCATAATATGATAAATGCAGGTTTATCCATTAAAGTTAATATGGTTTTATTACGAAATAAGATTAAGGATTAATATTTCCATACTATAGAAACAAGCGCATTTCGTCAGCTTCGGAATCAAGCTCTCTCAGCATTCATCATGCTTTTTAGAATTTATGATCTTTTGAAGATCTTATGAGAAACAGCTGTTGCTAATCAATACGAGGAGGATTAATATGAAATACTTCATATTTTATGGACCAACTGCATCTGGTAAATCGGCACTGATGGAATATTTGCTGATCAATGATTCGGATTACCTGGAGCCTCTTATCTCTTTTACTACCCGGGCTATGAAAACCGGTGAAAAAGAAGGAACCGACTATTACTTTATTAGCCGCGACCAGTATTTGGGGTATCGTACCGAGGGTAAAGTAGTGGAGCAAATTCACTATTTGGATCAGATCTATGGCCTAACCTCAAATGAACTAAAAAGGGTTGAGGCGGCCAAGAAAAATGGCTTGGCTATTATGAATTTAGAAGGTATAAGGAACTTAAAGGCAGAAGTTGGTTATCAAAAAGTAATAAGTATATTTATCTATCGGGATTTAAATGAAATCGCAAAAAGTATAAAACAAAGCAGTATAAATAATGCAGAAAAAGAACACCGACTTAAACTGGCCCAGCAGGAATTACGAGATATAAATACCTGTGACTATGTAGTATACAATATTGGGTCTTTTGAAACCGTCTACCAGCAACTGCACCGCATTATTCGCGATGAAATAAACTCGCAGCCGATTGAGTTTAATATTAAACCCGGCCAGAAATACCAGGATGCTAAAGGTAATCAGGTTGAAATTATAGTAGAAGCAGCTGAGCATACGGTAAATGGCAGTATCCTGGTAATATACCGGGATTTGAGCAGCCAAACAATATTTGCTCAGCCCTATGAGAAATTTTGTGGCAAAAGGGGCATAGGTAAAGGAAGCAGCGAAGGCAGCTTTATATTGTTGGAGAACCCGGCTGGAGATAATGATTAAACGGTCTGCCTTTTACTAGCCTTCGTCATCAGTCCGTATCTACCGTTTTGTTGACTCCATCCCAGCTGACACTTCCGCCGAAAGCTTCCCCTACAAAAAGCAGCGGGGCCAGAGTACAGTTATTGACAACAAAGAAAATCTTTCCAGTAACAATAAACTTCTCCTTCACCCCTTTAATGCTCGCAAAAGGGATCTTGCTTGATTTTCCTCATAATCCGGAGTTGAACATCAGAAAAGCCAAACAGTTCAGTAAATGGCTGAGCGTGTCATAGGCAAGGCTCGTCCCACCCCTGTTCATTGTCTACCGGCCAACTTTAATTCCTCACCATATTGACTGTAATCGATTTTCTTGATAATATAATGCTTGCGTCGGGATGTAGCGCAGCTTGGTAGCGCGTCTGGTTCGGGACCAG